>LELG01000105.1 GCA_001045575.1 Candidatus Burkholderia pumila | reverse complement strand
CAACCACGGGCTTCACACATCGTCGGGACAAACATTGCGGGCTCTCCCACGTTCTTGAGGTCGCTGGGCTCGGTGCTCGCAGGCAAGGGTACCAGCGAGGGTGCGGGCGGAGTTGAACGGCGAGTCAAAATCGATAGAAGAGCAGCCTCATATTCTTGCCCCCTCGGCGTCAACCCCGCACTGCTATATGCCGACCACGAATACAGCGATGACGCGTTCATCGGATCTCGTAACGACGACCGATCTCAACTGGCTGAATCCCAATGAAGGCACATCCGTTTTGGATGCCGCGTTCATCGGCGTGTCCGGCGGCGGCGCGTTCGCCTTTTCGCTGGATGATGACGTCAACGATGGCATTGGCATCTACAAATCAACGGCAGCGGATTCTTGATGGCCTTTTCGGGCAACGCCGGTACGAGCATTGGCCGCACGGTGCAGGATCAGGAACGGTTCTGCAAGGGCATTGCCTGGAGCGGCCTGGGTGCGTCCGCTGTCGCATCGATCAATGGCGGCAATGTCATTCCGCTCAGTTCGACTGCCGCCATCTCGCCAACGCTGTTCTCGATCGGGTCGGCACGCGGCGGAACGACGTCCAACGGCAATCTGTGGGTGCGCTCCCTGCGATATTGGCCTAACCGCATGAGCGACGCAGAATTTGCCGTTGTCACGGCACTTCAATGACGCCTGGGCCGTTCCTCAATAAGATCGTCATTACGATTGATAACCGCGCGGAATCTCCGCGAGATTCACGATAACACATCGGTTCTACAGGGGACCTAGTTCGCGATGCCTCTTCAACCTATCCCCTTCATCAACCCTGCCCATGACCATGGCGAAACAGAAAGATACCGTGCCGCGTTCGATTTCGAGCTAGTCGTACTTCAGCAACTCGGCGATCACGAGCGCGGCAAGCGCATCAGCGACGCTGCGGACATTCAGGCGGTGATCGACGGTTACAATCTCGCTCACTGCATCAAGATTGCAAAGGAGTCGAACTAATGCCTATCTATCAACTCGGACAGTTGAACACCAACGCCCTATCCACTCCCGGAGTGTAGATGCAGATCGTGCCACCGCCGCGCATCATCAACGGTGTTCCGTCCAACGTGCTCGGCACGGTCGGCGTCGGTTCGTGGGGGGCCGGTGAACGCACCGGTGCTGGTCGGCTCGCCCGGTGATGTGTCGCGCAGCCTGGGCGATCCGGTCACCCGCAAGTATAACCTCGCCACGGCAATGGGCGTGTTCTTCCTCGAAGGCGTGACCGTGATCCAGTATGTCCGCGTGATCGATGGCACGGATACCGCCGCCATCGGCAGACTCATGGATACGGCGACCACGCTTGCCATCGGCGCAACGCTGACCGCTCTTTACACGGGTACGCGCGGCAATACCATCACGGCGGCGGTGAGCGCCAGCACGAAGGCGTCGACGTATCGCGTTGTCGTCAACATGCCGGGCCAGCAAGCCGAAGTGTTCGATAACATCGCCGATGCGGGCGTGGTACTGTGGCAGAACATCGTCAGTGCGATCAACAACGGCAACTCGCCGTCCCCACGCTCGTCGAGCCTCGTCATTGCAATGACGGGCGTGGGGACGGCGGCTTCCAATGTCGTTTCGAGCACCGCGTTCACCTCGGGCACGGACGGCACGGCCACCTCACGGATGCGAACCTCGTTGGCGTGGACGGCAACGCCGGCGTGCGCAAAGGCATGTACTGCCTGCACGGCACGGGCGCACAGGCGGGCTACCTAGTGGGATCATTCGGACCTTTCCGTAGCATCGACCGTACTGGCGTTTGCCCTTTCCGAAGGCATCTATCTCGGTATGCAGGCGCCGGCCGGCGCGAATTACACCACGACATCGACGTCCCTGAACACGACGGACGCGGATGGCTATGGACTGAAGGTGTTCGTCGGCGACTGGGTGACCTATTTCGATTCGACTAACAACCAGAACCGCCTGCTCGGACCGACGACCTTCTGGGCCGAACGTCAGGCCGCGCTCTCGCCGGAACGTTCGTCACTCAACAAGCCGTTGTACGGCATTGTCTCGACGCAGCGCACCGTGCAGAGCGTGCCTTATACGAGCGCAGAAATCGGCGCGATCAAGAACGCCCGGTTGGGACGTCATCACGAACCCTTCGCCGGGCGGCAATTACTTCGCCACCCAAACGGGTGTGAATGCGTCGAGCAACGCAGCGACGCTCGGCGACAATTACACGCGGATGACCAACTATCTCGCGCTGACGCTGACGAATGCCTTCGGGTGTGTGATCGGTGAGAACCAGACGACGGATCTGCGCAACGACGTGCGCAGCGCGATGCAGTCGTTCCTCGCTAACCTGTGGCGTCTGGGCATGATCGACGACGTGAACAACCCGACGGCCGCGCCGTTCTCTGTGCAGATCGACGCGAACAACAATCCGTCGCAGACGGTGGCGAACGGCTACATGCAGGCGAACGTGGCCGTCAAATACCTGTCGGTGGTGTTCTACTTCGTCATCAGCCTTCAGGGTGGTCAGACGGTCTCGATTCAATCGAGCATGCAGTAGGAGTAAACGAGTCCGCAAACTTCTCCCGGCCCGCTTCTCAGCGGGCCACTTAATTTAGGATATTTTACTCCGATCAATGGCTTTTCCGCAGGACGCGATATTGCGGTCAACGTAAAAACTCCGTCGGGTTCGTTGAATCTCTCGATGGTCACCAAGTTCACGTCGAAGCCTGAAAACACCGACGTGAAAGCCAAGGGCATAGACAGCCGCACGCACAATCTTCGTTTTCCCAACGGCTGGTCGGGTTCGGTCGAGATCGAACGTCAGGACTCGACCGTCGATGATTTCTTCGCCGCCGACGAAGCGAACTACTACGCCGGCGTCAGGCGTCCGACCATCACGAGACGATCACGGATCCGGACGGCACCGTGTCGCAGTATCAGTACGTCGGTGTCGTGTTCAAGCTCGACGACGCGGGCAGTTGGGAAGGCGACAAGACCGTCAAGCAGAAGATCTCCTTCGTCGCAGAACAGCGCATCAAACTTTCCTGATCGAGTGAAATGACATGGCGACAGTCAACATCCGGAAGAAAAGCGCCGCCGTTACCAGCACGCCGTCGAGCGAACTCGTCAGGGAAGCGGCGAAGACGGTCACCATCGAGAGAGACGCCGAACGGATTGACCGTGACGCTCAAAGAGCCGGGCGTTCTGTCGCAGTTCCGGCTGGCCAAGATTCTCGGCGAAGCGGCGCGCAACCAGGTCTATTTCGACATGGTCACGCCGATTATCTTCGTTTCCTCGATCAACGGGCGCGGCGGTGAACTTTCCGAACAGCGAGCGCGAACTCTAAGCGACCATTTAGTACCTCGATGAAGACGGCGTCGTGGCCGTCATGAACGCCGTGACCGAGCATTTCGGCAATGAAGCGGCGGAAACGCAAAAGGAAGACGTAAAAAAAACTAGCGCGCACCGCGCCGCGCTGCGCGAAGTACTCTGGCTGGTCCGTAATGGTGTTCCGTTCGATGTCGCGTTTGAAATCGACGACATGACTCGAACGGCTTTTTCAATCGTATTGATATTCGACCATGCGAGCACGAACGCGCCGCGCATCGTCGGCCGGGACGGTGAAAATGCCGCCGTCGGTTCCTTCGGGCGATACGCATATCGTTCACAAATCGGGAAGCGTCATGAAATTCACCGCCGACGGCACCATCGTTCTGACCGCGAAGTCTTCCATCACTTACACCGGTACGCAGCATCGTTTCGGCGGCCCCGTGCAGATGGACAACACACTGCTCGTCAAGCAGAACGTCACCGCTCAGGGCTGCGTCAGTATCTCGGGCGACAACGGAACGGGCAATGCGTCGTCGGTGTCGAGGAACATGGTCACGAACAACAATCTTAGCACCAGCGGTACGCTGACGAACAATGGCAGGATGGATGCCCGGGAACTGCGCGCGATCGTGCGCGGCATGGTCGTGTCTTTTCCGGGCGGTGCGCGCATGCCCTCGCCGGCCATCATCGTGACGCCATTCGAGAATGGCGCGACGATCGATATTACGTATTCCGATGTGATTGCCGGCGAGACTGAAGCGCTTTCTTTCGACCTCAACCGATGACCGTTAAAACGCTCTCTTTCTCGCAGCTCCTGAATGGCTTTGCGACCACCGTCTAGGGCGCGGTCTCGTCACTCGTCAACTTCGTGATAGATTTCGTATTGTGCGCGATCGGCGAAGACATGGCGTGGATCGCGCTGTGGCTGAAGGACCTCGTTTTGCAGGCCATCGCGCTCACGCGTTCGACCAGGTCCAACGGGGCAGATCTGGATTCATGGTTCGCCCAGCTCGACTTTCAGCGGCTCGCGCCCGCCGCAGCGAGCGGAACGGTGACGTTCTCGCGCTTCACGGCATCCGCTGCCGCGTTGATTCCGGTCGGGGCGATCGTTCAGACCGGTGATGGCTCACAACATTATCAGGTGAGTGCGGACACGTCGAACGCCTCGTTCGATGCCGGGCAGAACGGGTATGTAATTCTGTCCAGGCAGCAGTCCGTGGTGTGTCCGGTGATATGTATCACGCCGGGTTCGAACTCGCTGAATCTGCCGTATGCATCCGGCAATGTGAGCGCAGGCACGGTCAACACGCTGTATCAGTCCATTCCGTTCGTCGATACCGTCACGAACGCACCGCCCTTCGTCAACGGGGAAACTGCCGAGATCGATGCGGTGGCGCGTGAGCGCTTCGTCGCTTATCCCGCGTCGCTCACACGGGCGACGCGGGCTGCGCGATCGGTGCTGCCATTACGGCGCTCGGCGCGAATTTCACCTACCATCATCGAAAACAAGACGAAGGCCGGCGAGCCGCAGATGGGCTATTTCCATGTGATCGTCGATGACAGCACGGGCGCGCCGAGCGCGACGGTGATCTCGACGGTCGATGGCGCGGTGGATGCCGTGCGTCTCTTCACGTCGACATTCGGCGTGTTCGCGCCGACGGTCGTGAATGCGTCGGTGGCGATGGCCTTGCAGACGTATTCGACGGGCCTCGCCCATGCGACGACGTGCGCGCTCGTGCAACAAGCCGTGCTCGCCTACACCAACGCCCTGCCGCTTGGTGCATCGTTGCCGTACTTCAAGCTCGCTCAGATCGCACTCGACACTTCCGCCGACGTAGCCAGTGTTCAGTCGCTGACCGTTAACGGCGCGAAAGCGGATCTGACCGTCACGAATCAGCAGGTCATCAAGTCGACTTCGGTGAGCGTGTCATGACAGGCGATCAGGAACGATTTTTTGCGCGCCTGAACGCGCGCATGCCGTCAGGCTGGTTCGGCTCGTCATCACCGCTTCTGGACACGCTTCTGATGGGCATCGCCAGCGCATACTCCGCGGTGTATGGCGCTTATGCCTACATGCGCGTGCAGACGCGGTTGCAGACATCGACCGATGACTGGCTCGATATGGCCGCCGCCGATTACTTCGGGACGGGCGGCCTGCCGAGACTGCTCAACGAAAGCGACGTGGCGTATCGCATGCGCATACAGATCAACATCGTCCGCGAACGCGGGACGAGGCGTGCCGTCGAGTCGATCCTGACCGATCTGACGGGCCCGCACCGTCCATTCTGGAGCCGGCCCAGCCCGCGGATACGGGGTCGTATGGAGGAGCGGTGGCGGTTGAGAATGCAAGTTCCGACTCGATCACCTCGGCGTCCCGCTACAACGGTCCACGAACCAATGTGCACTTGTTTTCAAGCAGCATAGGCGATGCGTATTATGCGTGCACCTATGCGACGACGATTCCAGGTGCACGCATCGGGACGACCGAGATGAAGACTATAACTCAGGCGAGCGTTGCCTCGACAAGCATGCAAACCGCGTATTTCGAGCCTTTGGCCGGGTATCGTCCGAACGTGGTTGCGAACACGCTGTACACATGGAGCGTCGACTTCGCATACGGCAATGCGCCTCTTTTCTGGCTTCGGGCGCTGAGTGCTGACGGCACGTCGATCGCTGCGGTCCTCGTGACGTTTTCCCCGGCTGGCTGCAGCGAAGAGCGACAGCGCCGCGAATGCCGTGATCGTCCCGGGGGCGAACGATACATACCGGCTTTCGTTCACGTTGAACACAAGCGCGTTCACGTCGATGAGGTTGATCTACTATCCGGACCGGACCTATGCCAATGGCGGGTACACCTACTTCGACCGACCGCAGCTCGAACCGGGAAGCGTCGCTACCGACTATATCCTGACGACGGAGGCGGCTTTCATACCAACTGACTATGACTGGCAAGGGACGCGGGTGCTGTATGGGCAATCGCGTTCGAATCTCGTCGGATGCTCGAATATCGATGCGGGATGGGGCCCAATGCCGGCGCAACTAAATCGGCTGGAACGCTGGCGCCTGATGGCTCGACAACAGCAAGCCAAGTGTTTGCCCCGAAGGCAAAAACAGGATACTGGCGGAATATTTCAACCGTTTCGGCTGGCAGAAATATACTGCACGAGTGCCTATTTTCAACTTGTGACCGCGGGTGTAACCGATAGCATCATCAATATAGGCAACGGTAAGGAAACCTGCACGGCTTTCTTCGACCTTGTGAGCATGAAGTTCACGTCCTTCGACAGTGGTGGGGTGACGGCCTATGGCGCAACGCCGCTTGCAAACGGTTGGGTTCGAATCTGGCTCGCAGGTTCTTTGGCCGACACGACGCTGATTACGGTGCTTTATGCGGCCAATTCGACCATGTCGTTCAATGATGTGTAGGGCATACAGGTCGAGCGAGGCAACAAACCAACGTCGTTGATTCCATGTTCCGGCGATGTCGGTGTTGCAACGGACTAGGTCATGTCCGGCGACGGCACGGTGACGTTCGCTAATGCGCCTGCGAACGGCGCGGTTTTGAGCTGGTGCGGTTCGTATGCCACACCCGTTCCGACAGGATCGCACAAACGAAGGACATCGAATTCTCGCGCGGCGATGGCCGCCAGAAGGTCTTCTCGATCGCGTCACGATACGGCCGCGATTGGCTACGGCAAGTCGGGCGCCTATGGGCCGCTGAGACGAGCTATCAGGCCTTCGTCACCGCATATCGGCCGGTTGGTGCAGCCATTCCCTTCGTGCAGGGCTATGGCACATCGCCGGGCGGGTACACGACAGCATCCCGCGCTGCCTATTCCGAAAATCGATGAAATCGCCTCGGGCGTCACCGATGTGAACATTCAGGCAGCCGTCGCATCGGTGCTTTCTGCCGCGACCATTGCCTGGCTGAAGATCGCCAGCTAAGCCGATTCACCTGAGTTCAAACCAGCCCGCCGCGTGCTGGCTATTTTATTTTGGGAGTTCCATTTGGACCGCCAAATTGTTTATCCCAGCGCCATTCCGCTCGAAACCGACTTGTTGAATATAATTTTGGGCGCTTTATTCCAGGACAACCTTGGAAGCGCTTTTACCGGACCTGTTTTCACGGGGTTTTCGTGCGTACCGAACACGCCTGCGGCTTTGGGTGTCGTTGTGAATCCGGGTGCTGTCTATGCGTTCTCGCAAGCCGGTGAAACCGTCTATTCGTCCCTCGCCGCTGATTCGACGGCCATGGTCAAGCAGGGCATCCTGTCGAGCGCTTAGACGTTCAGCACGCTGGCACCGACGACGTCGGGACAGTCGGTCGTCTATCTTGTCTATCTTATTTCTGCCGCGTTTCTTGAAGCGGATACGGAATTCGGCTGTGCTGCCTTACTACAACGCGGCCAATCCATCTCAGGCCTTCAATTATCTGAATAACTCAGGTGCTTCGCAAGGTACGACGCGATCGTGCCAGGTTGCGCTGGCGCTGACGGCGGGCGTGCCGGCGACGGCTGGTTCGCAGCAGGTCCCGGCGACGCCTGCGGGCCAGACCGCGCTGTACACGGTGACCGTGGCCTACGGCGCGACTACTGTTACCTCAGCGAACATTGCGAAAGTGTCGAGTGCACCTTTTTCCCGGATTTGTCCGGCCGGATGGAATGACGCCGCTCACTACGTTGCAAAGTGGCGTGACTCCCCCTCAGTTTGATAAGAGCACCAAGCTGGCGACGATGGAGGCAGTGCAAAAGGCGTAGGTAACTTCGCGGCTGGTTTATCGCTTTCTGCGTCGACTGCTCTCACGGCGAGTCAGGCGGGACAGGTCGTCGCGCTGTATGAGAACGTTCCATTCCATATACAGTTACTCTACCTGCGGCGGCGAGCGTGGGTTCCGGTGCCAGCTTTGCGTTCTACACCACGAACACCGCAGGCGTCACAATCGCCGGGGCGTCCGGGGAAACTTTTTATCAGTCAGGCGGCACCAGAACCAATTCAGTCATGCTCTATGGTGGCGATTCGGCTGTCTTTGCTGTCATTGGAGGCGTATGGCATTTGCTCGGTTGAACGCTCAATGTTAAAAGTTCTGCCGGTTTCTCCTCGTCGATGAGCGGTTTGGGATATCAAAAGCTTCCGAGTGGGCTCATTTTGCAATGGGGTTCCGGTGGATATACCGGCGCGAGCGGGTCGACTCAGCTTGCCCCCTATCTAATCGCCTATCCGAATACTGCTCTTTCTATAACCGGAACGATCGGCGCCGCAATGGGAACGGTCTATATGGGCTTTCAAGTGGCCAATAAGTCCTAGTTTCTTCTCTGAGCGTTCAACTCCACGGGAAATCCAGTCACGAACGTCAGTTATTGTTAGATTAGTGTAGGGTATTAAAACATGTCAGATAGACAAGCAGCATACGATGCCAGCGGCAAAATTTTTGCTTTCTACCACAGAGTGGATAGCCCGGCGAACCCGGCCGAAAACGTCATAGACCTTACAGACAGTGAATGGCAGATTTGTCTGGCCAATCCAGGTTATCTCGTGAAGGATGGCAAGCTCATTCCACCTGTCTTAACGCACGATGAGTTGCTGACAACGGCGAAGAAAGTTAAACAAGCGGAACTATCGGCGGCGTGCGCTGAAGCAATTACAAACGGTTTCGCCTCCACGTCGCTCGGATCCCTCCACAACTACCCCGCCAAAGACATCGATCAACAAAACCTCACCACTTCCGTCCTCGACTCCATTCTCCACGCAAGCGATTCGGACTGGACCACTCCATTCTGGTGCGCCGACGATACCGGCAACTGGGCCTTTCGCCCGCACACTGCAGCGCAGATCCAGCAAGTCGGCAAAGACGCCAAAGCACCATTCTCGCCGTGATGACCAAACGGCAAACCCTCGCCGCTCAGGTAGAAGCCTCAATCAACGTCGACGAAGTCAACGCAATCGTCTGGAATTGAGCATGTCGCGCACAAAGCTGCTGTTCCTTTGGCTTCTGTGCGCGGTGTTCGCACCGTCGCGATTGCAAGTGACGCCGCATTGATCGATGCCAGCATTGCCTGTCAAATGCCACGCCCGAAGCTCGATCATCTCCCTATGCACGATTGGATAGACCTCGCCCCTTATATCGTCGCGGGCTCGGCTGCGATTGCAACCGTCGTCTGGTGGAGCTACCGCAGCATGGACGCGCGCATCACCACGGCAGAGCGGGACATCGCCGAACACAAACTCGATCTCGCCAAGAATTGCACATCGCGCAAGGAATCCGAAAGCATGACCGCTCGTGTGTTCGAACGCCTCGATCAGATCTACGCGATGCTGGCCAACAAGGAGGACCGCAAATAATGCAAATCACGCCGGCTCTACTCGAATCGGCGTGTGCGTGCAGCAGCGTGAACGGGCTGAAATACGCTGGCCCGCTCACGCTCGCATGTACGCGCTATGCCATCACGAGCCCTCAACGCCAGGCCGCGTTTCTGGCCCAAATCGCCCACGAGTCCGGCTCGCTGTCAACGCTGGCCGAATCGTTCGACTATATTGCATCCGCCCTCTCGGCCGTCTTTCCACGCGTGATGAATCCATCCATTGCCATGACTATGGACGGAGCTCGAATGAGCGGTTCGTCCCGATCGAGCGCCAACGTCAGATCGCCAATCTCGTCTATACCAACCGCTACGGTAGCGGCGACCCGGCGAGCGGTGATGGCTGGCGTTTCCGCGGCTCCGGCCTCCTTCAGATGACGTTTCGCGCAAATTTCGCGGATACGGGCAGGGCGCTGGGCATCGACCTCGAAAACGATGCCGACCGGCTACGCACCGACGCTTCTGCAGCCGCCCTCGCCGCCGCATTCTTCTGGACCACTCCCGCGGCCTTAACGCCCTCGTCGACGCCAACGACTTCGACGCCATCACACGTCGCATACCCGGCAATGGCAGGTTCGGCCGATCGGCGCAAACGATGGTCGATCGCCAAAGCTGCGCTCGGCCTTCGTTAGCCATCACTCATCGGATGAACATGCGCAAGAGACTTCTCGAACTCGTAACGGGCGACGACAACCAGACCATCGAACCTGCATAACCTGCATATTTCCTTGGCGCGCTCGCCTTCCTGATCGGGCGGCGCTCGAAGTCTACGCCGTACTCGCCGCGCGGAACTTCGACTTGCAGACCTATAGCGTCGGCGCGCTGCTAGTTCATTGAACCAGATGCATTGCACCGGATGCGTCGAGTTGGATCGGAATACTTCTATTTCAGTGGGACAGCCTGCTTGTTGTATTGACGGATGTAGCGCATGAGCTTCTTGTCGAGATCTTTGATGCTGTTGAATATCCCGCGCGTGATGACATCGCGCTGGATGCGGGCAAACCCGTTCTCGACCTGATTGAGCCATGACGAATACGTGGGGGTGTAATGCATCGAGACGTTTGTATGGTTAGCCAGAAAAGTTTGAACGACGTCGGTTTTGTGGCTGC
>LELG01000104.1 GCA_001045575.1 Candidatus Burkholderia pumila | reverse complement strand
AAGCCCAACCGCCTTCACCACACACCCGCCAGATCTACCACCCCGGGCCCGGGCTCGCTCGTCCGCCCGGGTAGGCCCTGGTTTCTGTTCGTCAGGTCGTGGCTTTGGTACACGCTTCCTTCAGACCGCCGCTTCGTTCTCCTCGCCGGTGCGAATACGAATGACGCGCTCGACATCCGCGACAAAAATCTTGCCGTCGCCGATTTTGCCGGTGCGCGCCGCGCCGATGATCGCGTCGATCACCTGATCGGTTTGATCGTTCGCCACGACCACTTCAATCTTCACCTTCGGCAAGAAATCGACGACATACTCTGCACTACGATAAAGCTCGGTATGACCTTTCTGGCGGCCGAAGCCCTTTACTTCCGTGACCGTCAGACCGGTGAGGCCCACGTCGGCCAGCGCTTCGCGCACTTCGTCGAGCTTGAACGGTTTGATGATGGCGGTGATGCGTTTCATGACGTTGCCTCGCTAGGATTTCGGATGTTCAAGGATGGGGTCGTCGCTCGCGCGACCGATGCTTTCGATTCTAGCCGCGTTTTTCGGGCGGCGGTCCGGTTTACCGCGAGGGTCAGTCCGCCTCAGGAATGCGCTCCAGGTCCGCAAGCCATACCGTCGATTGCGAATCGCTCGGTGCGCGCCAGTCGCCGCGTGGCGAGAGCGAGCCGCCCGAGCCCACTTTCGGCGAGTTCGGAATGCATGATCGTTTGAACTGACTGGTGCGGAAAAACCGATCGAGGAAGATGCGCAGATTCTTGCGGATATCGCCCAGACCATACTCGTTGCGCGCAACGTTCGGGCCTTCCGGGCACGTGCCCGCTTCACGATTGCGCCACGCATGCAGGGCCAGGAACGCGACCTTCGTTGGTGCAAAGCCGAAGCGCAGCGTGTAGTACAGGTTGAAGTCCTGCAATTCGTACGGCCCGATCACGCTCTCCGTCCTTTGTTCCACCGCGCCGCTCTTACCCGGAATCAGTTCGGGGCTGATATCCGTGCCGAGAATGTTTTCGAGCACATCGGTGCCCGTATCGCCGATTTGCCCCGACTCCGCGACCCAGCGCACCAGATGAGTGACCAGCGTCTTCGGCACGCTCGCGTTCACGTTATAATGCGACATGTGATCACCGACGCCGTAGGTGCACCATCCGAGCGCAAGCTCGCTCAGATCGCCCGTGCCGATGACGATCGCGCCATTCAGATTCGCCAGCCGGAACAAATGGTTCGTGCGCTCACCCGCCTGCACGTTCTCGTACGTGATGTCGTATTGCGGATTGTCTTCGCTGTGCGGATGGCCGATGTCATTCAGCATTTGAATGCAGCTCGGACGAATATCGATTTCTTCCGCCGTGCAGCCGATCACTTCCATCAGCTCGCACGCTTGCTTCAAAGTGCGTTCGCTGGTGGCGAAACCGGGCATCGTATAAGCGAGGATGTTGGCGCGCGGCAGGCCGAGGCGGTCCATCGCTTTTACGCACACAAGCAGTGCATGCGTCGAATCCAGCCCGCCCGATATGCCGATCACCACCTTCGACATGCCCGACGATTTCAGCCGCTGAATCAGCGCCTGCACCTGAATGTTGTAGACCTCGTTGCATCGTTCGGCGCGGCGGGTGGCGTCGGATGGAACGTAGGGGAAACGTTCGACGCGGCGTTCCAGCGCGAGCCTGCCTTCGACGGGAACGGACAGCGGAAACTCGATCATGTCGAACTCAGCGACTTCATCCGCATGCCGATGCGTCGATCGCCCGAACGTCGTCTGACGCATGCGTTCGCGCGAGAGGCGTTCGAGATCGATATCGGCGTAAATGAGGTGTGAGTCCTGCGAGAAGCGCTCGGACTCCGCGAGCAACTCGCCGTTCTCGTAGATCAGGCCCTGCCCGTCCCACGCGAGATCGGTCGACGACTCGCCATCTCCCGCCGACGTGTACAGATACGCGACGACGCATCGCGCGGACTGCTGCCCGACCAATTGATGCCGATACCGCGACTTCCCCACCACGATATTCGATGCCGACAGATTCACCAGCACCGTCGCGCCCGCGAGCGCCGCGAACGACGACGGCGGAATAGGCACCCACACGTCTTCGCAAATTTCGACGTGGAAACGAAACAGTGGCAAGTCCGTGATTTGAAACAGCAGCGATGCGCCGAACGGCACGTGTTGACCGCACAACATCAGAGCATGCGTGGAGGCGGCATCGGCAGGACTGAACTGGCGCGCTTCATAGAACTCGCCGTAGTTCGGCAGGTACGACTTCGGCACGACGCCGCGAATGACGCCATCCGCAATCACGATCGCGCAGTTGAAGAGCTTGTGCTCGGCGTGGATCGGCGCGCCGACGATCATGGCGATCTTCAGTGTCTTCGATGCTTCGATGATCTCTTGAAGCGCGTCTTCGCACGCATCGAGCAAGGCGCGTTGATGGAACAGGTCGTCGCACGTATAGGCGGAAATGCCGAGTTCCGGAAACGCGACAAGCACCGCGCCGTGCGCCGCGGCCTGCTTCGCCAATTCGATGGTTTGCGCCGCATTGAAAGCCGGGTCCGCGACCTTGCATTTCGGCACGCCGACGGCGACGCGCGCAAAGTCATGGCTGTACAGATTGAAAAAATCTCGCTTCATTTCGTCAATACCTGCGCGTGTTCATGAATGCCGCGACAATTATCGCATGCGGTTTCAGCCCTTTTTTCTGAAGGGCGTATGCGCTTCCAGCTCCTGAATGTGCTGATCCATCGCTTCGGTTTCGGCGTCGAGGAACTCGCTGATGGCATCCGCGAAACGGCGATCCGCGATCCAGTGCGCGGACCATGTAGGCGTCGGCAGCATGCCGCGCGACATCTTGTGCACGCCCTGCGCGCCGCCTTCGAAGCGCGCCAGTTTATGCTCGATGCAATAAGCGATGCCCTGCATGTAGCACGTCTCGAAGTGCAGCCCGGAGATGAACTCGCGCGTGCCCCAGTAACGGCCATACATCACGCCACCGCCGATCATGTTGAGCGCGCACGCGAGCCGCTCGCCGTCCGCTTCCGCGATGACGAGGAGCATGCTGTCGGGCGCATCGGCGTGAATCTTCCCGAAGAATTCGCGCGTCAGATACGGCGGATTCCAGTGCTCGCGGTAGGTGTTGTCGTAACACACGTAGAAAAAATCGAGCGCGCTTTCGTCGATCTCGTTGCCGCGCAGCCAAGTGTAGGTGACGCCGGCATCCGTGACGCGGCGGCGGTCCTGCTTTACCTTCTTACGCTTGTCGTGGCTCATGGTCGCAAGAAAGGCGTCGAAGTTTTCGTAGCCGCCGTCGGGCGCGTTTTCCCAGTGGAACTGCACGCCTTCGCGCAGCATATAGCCCGCGGCCGTCAGCGCTTCGGTATCCTGCTCGTCGGCAAACAGCACGTGCAGCGATGAGATTTCCATCTGCCGCGTGAATTCAATTGCCCCACGCGCCAACAACACGCGGTCTTCGTGATTCGCCGCGATCAGGCGCGGCCCCGGCACCGGCGAGAACGGCACGGCGGACAATGCCTTCGGGTAATAGCGCAGGCCGTGGCACTTGAAGGCATCGGCCCAGGCGTGGTCGAAGACGTACTCGCCGCGTGAGTGTGACTTGAGATAGAGCGGCATCGCGCCGGCGAACGCGCCATCGCGTTTCAATATCAGATGATGCGCGCGCCAGCCGGTTCGCCTGACCGCGCAGCCCGTGTCCTGCAACACGCTGAGAAACCCGTGACGCACGAACGGATTGTCACCGGAAATACAGTTCCAGTCATGCGCGGGAATGTCTTCGAACGTATCGACCACATGAATTTCGACCTCGCGGCTCAACAGGCTGTCCTCGCTTGATTGACCTTGTGGCGCTCGACGTGCATGGCGAGCGCCCGGAAGCGGCTATTCTCGCGCAACTTGCTTCTCCACGCCCGTGCCCCGCCGCGGTGCTTTCAGCGGTAATGCGCGGTAAATCATCGACACGCACTCATGCCCTGGTTTCTATCTGATCGAATGCGACGACGGCAGCCTTTATACGGGCATCACCACGGACGTCGAAGCGTGTTTTGCCGCGCATGCCTGCGGCAAGGGGGCGAGCTACACGCGGGCGAAGAAGCCGTTGCGCGTGGCGGCATCATTTGAGCTGGCGGGACGGTCGGAGGCCTTGCGCGCGGAGTATCGGGTGAAGCAGCTTACGGCAAGGCAGACGCGGGAGCTGATTGCGGGGGAAAGGACGCTGGATTCCTTGATGCTGCAGGCCGAAGCGACCGCGCCGACTGAAGCCGCCGAAGAATAAAAAACGCCGCTGCACTCCAGGCACAGCGGCGTTTTCGCATCGAAAAGCAAGCGACTTACTTCTTGTAATTCGCCACGCCTTCCGAAATTTCCTTATGAGCGGCTTCGATGCCGTCCCAACCCTCGACCTTCACCCACTTGCCCTTTTCGAGCGCCTTGTAGTTCTCGAAGAAGTGGCGGATCTGATCCTTCAGGAATTCGGGCACGTCGTCGACCGACTTGATGTTCGCTGTCATCGGGCAGACCTTGTCGTGCGGCACGGCAATCAGCTTGGCATCGACGCCGGATTCGTCGGTCATCTTCAGCAAGCCGAGAGAGCGCGCGCGGACCACGGACCCCGCCAGCAGCGGATACGGCGTGATAACGAGCACATCGACCGAATCGCCGTCACCCGACAGCGTCTGCGGAATGAAGCCGTAGTTCGCCGGATAGCGCATGCTGGTACCGATGAAACGATCGACGACGAGCAGGCCCATGTCCTTGTCCGCTTCGTATTTGACCGGATCAGCCTGTGCCGGAATTTCGATGATGACGTTGAAATCCTGCGGAAGATCCTTGCCGGGAGGTACGTTGTTGAAGCTCATGAGCGCTCTCTAGAAGTTTGAGTACGGGAATTGAAATCGCGCGGCGCGAAGGCGTCGAAACTGCACGCGTGCACCACAATAGAACACTCAGGCATTATAGCCAAACGGATGTTTGCGGCCCGGCGCGATAATCAGCGCAAGCGCAAAGCCGCTTCCCATAGAAATCCAGAGGTCAAACCCAGGAGACATGCATGGAAGACGCAAAGCATTTCATCGATAACCGATGGGTCGCGCCCTCGGTCAACGAGACCATTCCGGTCGTCGATCCCTCAGACGGACAGATTTTCGCGCAGATCGCACGCGGCACCACCGCGGATATCGACAGCGCAGTGGCCGCCGCGAGCGCCGCCGAACGCGGACACATCTTCGCGCGTTCGGCGATGCTAATCGCCACCTGCCACGAGGAAATCGCCCAGCTGGAAGCGCGCGACACCGGCAAGCCGCTCAAGCAGGCACGCGCGGAAGCGACCGGCATTGCGCGCTATTTCGAGTTCTACGCGGGCGCGGCCGACAAGCTGCACGGCGAAACGCTTCCCTACCAGACCGGCTTCACCGTGATGACCATCCGCGAGCCGCACGGCGTCACCGACCATATCGCGTGCTTTGGAATTATCCGCTGCAGATTTTCTTCGGGCGCATCGTCGGCGCGGCGCTGGCGACGGGCAATGCATGCGTTAAGCCGGCGGAAGCGGGCTTGCCGGAAGGCGCGCTGAATATCGTCACGGGTTGTGGATACGAGCAGGCGCGGCGCTCGCGCGGCATCCGGGCATCGATCATATTTCGTTCACCGGTTCGCCTGCGACGGGCGCGGCGGTCACCAAAATGGCCGCCGACAATCACGTGCCCGTCACGCTGGAATTCGGCGGCAAGTCCCCGCAAATCTTGTTCGGCGGGCAGCCGCGCTTTGATCGAACGATCGGCGTACGAGCCGCTGATTGAGCGCTTGTCGCAGACGTTTTCCGCGCTAAAGGTCGGCCCGAGCAAGCCCGATCTCGACTGCGGTCCGCTCATCTGCGCGAAGCAGCAGCGCGTTTGGGACTTCCTCTCCGATGCGCAGCACGACGGCATTGAAATGGCCGCGCACGGCGAAGTGATCGCGGATGCGCCCGAAGCCGGTTTTTACCAGGCGCGCCGACTTTATTGCGCGATTTTCCGCCGATACATTCGTCTGGCGCGTGAAGAAGTCTTCGGCCCGATTCTCGCCGCCATGCCCTTCGACGATGAAGCCGACGCGTTGAAGCTCGCCAACGGCACGGACTACGGTCTGGTCGCCGGCATCTGGACCCGCGACGGCGCACGCCAGATACGGCTCGCGCACCGCGTAAGATCGGGGCAAGTGTTCATCAACAACTATGGCGCGGGCGGCGGCATCGAACTGCCGTTCGGCGGCGTCAAGCATTCGGGACACGGCCGCGAAAAAGGCTTCGAAGCGCTGTACGGCTTCACCACGCTGAAGACCATCGCCATCAAACACGGATAACAGGAGACAGACGACATGCGACTGCAAGGCAAAACGGTGATCGTGACGGGCAGCGGCTCGGGATTCGGCGAAGGCATTGCGAAGACGTTCGCGCGGGAAGGCGCGAACGTCTTCGTCAACGACCTGAACCGCGCGGCGGCCGAGCGCGTGGCGAGCGAGATTGTGCTGGTGTCGTCGGCGGAAGTGAAGCATGGGCGCACGATCACCGTGCAAGGAGATGTCACGAAGCGCAAAGACTGGCAAAAGCTGCACGACGCCGCCATCAATGACTTCGGCAGCGTGCAGGTCGTGGTGAACAACGCGGGCACGACGCATCGGAGTGCTCAAAGTGGACGGCGGGCGCTGCGTATGATCGGCGTTTTCCTTAGGCCAATCAGCACTTGGCGTGCATGCCATCGGGCTAGAATCCTTACGCGCCTGTAATCGGACGCATCAAAACAAGGAGACGACCGATGGCCAGCACCGCCAGCCCGCACGCGAGCACACCTTCCGCGTTTGAAGAAGCCACCTACCGCAAGGTCGCGTGGTGGCTTTCGCCGCTTCTGTTGATCTGCTACATCGTCGCGTAATCTGGATCGCGTGAACGTCGACTTCGCCAAGCTTCAGATGGCCGCCGATTTTCAACTGTCCGATGCCGTTTATGGCTTCGGCGCGGGCATCTTCTTCGGCTACTTTATCTTCGAGATACCGAGCAATGTGATTCTGCATCGCGTGGGCGCGCGGGTGTGGATCGCGCGGATCATGATCTCGTGGGGCATCATCTCCGCGCTGACGATGTTCGTCACCACGCCTACCATGTTCTACATGATGCGCTTCCTGCTTGGCGCGGCGGAAGCGGGCTTCTTCCCTGGCACCATCCTGTATCTGACTTACTGGTTCCCGGCGCAGCGGCGATGGCGGATGACCACGCTGTTCATCCGCCATCGCGCTGTCGGGTCTCATTGGCGGGCCGATTAGCGGCTCGATCATACAGCGCTTCGATGGCATGCATGGCTGGCAATGGCTGCTGCTCGAAGGCATTCCATCGGTGGTCGTCGTCCTATTCGTGCTGGCGATGATGTTCGATGACCGCATCGCCAAGGCGAAGTGGCTTACGCAGAACGAGCGCGCGTTGCTCGAACGCAATATCGCGTCCGATAACGTCGAAAAGGAAGATCCTCCCATCCGCAAGATTCTGTCGAGCCCGCGCGTGTGGCTGATGAGCCTCATCTACTTTTCGTTCGTGATGGGTTTGTAAGGCGTGAGCTTCTGGCTGCCGACCATCATCAAGTCGATGGGTGTATCGGATGCGTTGCACGTCGGTCTGCTGTCAGCCATTCCTTTATGGTGCGGCGGTAATCGGCATGCTGGTCGCGGCGCGCAGCGGCGAGCGGCGCTGGCATATTGCGATTCCGGCGTTCATTGGCGCAATCGGGCTGGTGCTTCGGTGGTGTGGGCATCGAATACGGTGCTTGCGATGCTTGGCCTTATGCTGGCGACCATGGGCATTCTCACGACGCTGCCCTTATTCTGGAGTCTGCCGACGGCGTTTCTCGCGGGTACGAGCGCGGCGGCGGGGATTGCGATGATTAACCTTGCAGGGTTACTGAGTCCGTATCTCGTTGAATGTGGCTCAAGCAGGCGACTGCGTCGAATGCCAGTGGCATGTATATGCCTGCGTTCCTCGTACTTGGGGCGTTGCTGGTGTTGAGCATACCGGCGCGGTTGGTGAATCAGTGAATGATGTTCGCGTGATGAGGCGGTGCTTGCTGATCGCCTCATCTGGCGGTCACAGTTTTATCCGGTCGAAACGTCCCCTGCCGGAAAAGTTGACCGGCACTTTGAAAGCTCCGTTGTCTTTCGTTTCTTCGGAGTGTTCGAGAATGCGTGGCCACCATCGGATGAGGTACCACGACTTTTCCCAGTAATGGTGGTGAATCCAGCCTTTATCCAGGAAGAAGGCGTGATTACGCACCACCCTCCTTCGTCCGATAGCTTCTCGATCCAGACGAGACCGTCAGTGCCCTTCTCGAACCTTTCCAGTAAATGCCAGACCTCGTGGCCGAATCGTGCAGACAACAGGTCAATTGCCTTCGTCAGCGTCGGTGAAACATTGTTGTCGATGAAAAACTTCATGCGTAGAGCCTCGCTTCGAACGCAACCGCCGCTTCCACCGCGGACACGGGCACTTCATAGGTCAGCGCAACGATGTTCATGTCACGCTCCACTTTGTACGTCTCGGCCAGAATCTATGTGACGATGGCTTCACTGGTGATGATCGGCGAGCCGAACTTGCGCTTCGGATCGATGACTACGCTACGGTCAGGCTCGTCCGGATACCAGAGCGTCGCGCGGTCACCCTCGTTGAACACGACGCCGCGATACAAAGGCTCGATCATGCTTCGAAACACCGCCTCCGTTTCGACGAGCTTCGACAACCTGGTCTGCCCCGCCTCCTCGATCGCCGACGCCACGATTGCCCTACCTTCACCCAGAAACCGCTGCGTCGCAAACGGATAAGGATTCGCGCGCGGCGGCGCGCGGGTCGATCCGACATCGAACTGGCCGCTGTTCGCCGAGAAGGTGCGTCAGCTTTTGACGCAGGACAAGTGCGCGGTCGTATTCGGCTGCTGGACGGACGTCCGTGTCGCGCAAATCCGTGCCGCCGGTGTTCGAGGAACTGAACGGCATGTTCTTCTATCCGGTGCAATAGGAAGGCGAAGAGATGTCGCGCAACGTGTTCTATACGGGAGCCGCGCCTAATCAACAGGCGATCCCGCCGTCGAATATCTGATGGGACCGGAAGGCGGCAGCGCCAAGCGCTTTTTCCTGCTCGGCACCGACTACGTATACCCGCGCACGACCAACAAGATCCTGCGCGCGTTCCTTCACTCCAAGGGCGTGAAAGATGCCGATATTCAAGAGATCTACACACCGTTCGGACATAGCGATTATCAAACCATCGTCGCGAACATCAAGACCTTTTCCCAAGGGGGAAAGACAACCGTTGTCTCTACGATCAACGGCGATTCGAACGTACTGTTCTACAAGGAACTCGGCAACCAGGGCCTGAAAGCGACCGATGTTTCGGCCGTCGCGTTCTCGGTGGGCGAGGAAGAACTGCGCGACATCGATACGAAACCGCTCGTCGGCCATCTTACCGCATGGAATTACTTCATGTCGGTGAAGAACCCGAACAATTCGAAGTTCGAGAAGGAATTCTTCGAGTACGTGAAGGCGCAAAACCTGCCGGACGGCGACAAGTGTGTGACCAACGATCCGATGGAAGGAAGCGACCTTCGTCGGTATCCATATATGGAAGTAGGCGGTCAAGAAAGCAAAGAGCACGGACATGGACAAGGTACGCGTCGCAATGATCGGCCAGACTTTCGCTGCGCCTTCGGGTTTCACCTGATGGATGGCAACCATCATCTGTACAAGCCGGTGATGATCGGTGAAATCCGTGGCGATGGCCCAGTTCAACGTCGTGTGGAAGACCAAGACTGCGTTGCGTGCGCAGCCATGGAGCCCGTATATCGCGGGCAATCAGGGCAAGCCGGATGTCGTGTCGTCGATTCCGTCGTTCCTGCGCCACCAGCGCGCGGACCGCGTAACGCCGGTTCGATGCAGCAAGGCCGCGCGTGTCGTATTTCGAGAAATGCGCGCGGCTGTTCGAAGTCTTATCGCAAAGGCCATCATGACCGGTTCCTTCAGGCGCGTTCTGCTCGCGCTTTTCATTGGTGCGCCGAGCATGCACAACAGCTTGGGGTGCGAGCCCTCTGTCCGACCTGATGGTGGTAAAGGACTAGCGAAACGCAAGGGCGTCCGTCGTGAGGCGGGGTCTGAAGGAAGCGTGTAGCAAAGCCACGACCTGACGAACGGAAATCAGATGCGAAGCCTACCCGGACGGACGAGCGAGCCAATGATCGCGAAGTCCATAGCCGTCAAGGTCCGGGGTGGTAGAAGATCTGACGGGTGTATGGCGAAGGCGGTTGGGCTTATCTCGGGAGGCCTGCGCAGTGTCCTGGACTCAGGACTGAACGGCTCGCAAGGGTGATTGACCACCGTGCAGGAGTCAGCAGCGAACATAGCATAGTATAGGGCAGCGATGTCTGAAGACCCAAGCGGAGAGGAGCGGCGAGTAAGCCGGAGAACTCGACATGGGAGCGCAGCAGAAAACGCATCGCGGCCTAGACAGTGGAAATAGAGGTGAAGCCCCGAAGGCTGCTGATCGAGGGGCTGAACCTGTGGCGGCGAACCCCGAGTCTGAAAGCCCGTCGGCTAGTCCATTGAACCAGATGAATTGCACTGGATTCGTCGAGTTGGATCGGAATATTTCCACTTCAGTGGGACAGCCTGCTTGTTGTATTGGCTGTATTGGCGGATGTAGCGCATGAGCTTCTTGTCGAGATCTTTGATGCTGTTGAATATCCCGCGCGTGATGACGTCTCGCTGGATGCGGGCAAACCCGTTCTCGACCTGATTGAGCCATGACGAATACGTGGGGGTGTAATGCATCGAGACGTTCGTATGGTTAGCCAGAAAAGTTTGAACGACGTCGGTTTTGTGGCTGCTCA
>LELG01000103.1 GCA_001045575.1 Candidatus Burkholderia pumila | reverse complement strand
GGACAATTGAGACTTGGCATCGGGTACTCAAAAGTGGTTGCCGTATCGAGGCCTGCCAGTTTGGCATGCTCGAGTGCTTTGTTCGGGCGACCTCCCTGTTCGCGGTCATTGCCTGGCGCATCCTCTACACTACGTTGCTGGC
Source organism: Candidatus Burkholderia pumila (assembly GCA_001045575.1). GTDB lineage: Bacteria > Pseudomonadota > Gammaproteobacteria > Burkholderiales > Burkholderiaceae > Caballeronia > Caballeronia pumila. The sequence goes on along the minus strand of LELG01000103.1, from coordinate 10,777 downwards.
ACGGCTGGACGGTGACCTGCCTTGTGAGGTGATCCTCCAGCGCGTCGAATGGCAAGTCCTGGCCGAGTACATCGAACCACCCGGCCACCGGACACGGTGCCGTCGCTGCACCAGGCGATACAATGGATTGTGGATTGCCACCCTGGGCGGTTACCTGGAATTGCCTTCATGATCCACCACCCGGCGCCACGGTCATCTGGCGAGGCTTCCTCGTCTTGCTACTCCCGGGCGCCCCTTACCCGCTCGGAGTGAACTGGGTAAGGCTTAGGCGTCAACTTCGCGGTCTTCTCATCGAACGCGCATCGGATAGAGGTGTGTTTATTCGACAGCACGGGCAGAAAGGATCTGATGCGCTTCGACCTGCCGGAGTGCACGGACGAAGTGTGGCCACGGCTACCTGCCAGGCGCACACCCCGGCACGGTAGGTATACGGCTTCAGGGTACATGGCCCGTATCAACCGCAGCATGGCCACAGATTCACCCCCCACAAGTTACGCTAGATCCGTATGCAAAAAAGCTCGTAGGCCCATGACGCTAGTCCGACGCCCTCTTCGGCTACTGAGTCCACTCAAAACAGACTCGACATGTCGCTAGACCGCCGCGACTCCGCCCCGGCGATGCCAAAGTGCATCGTGACAGACGACGCCTTCGACTGGTCCCGCGACGTGCAACCCGAACGTGCCGTGGGACGAAACCATCATCTACGAAACACACGTGCGCGGCGCATCGATGATGCGCAACGACAGACATTTGCCAGCACGAACGCGGCTCGTTCGCGGCGTTGTCATCGCCGTGGTTTATCGAGCACTTGCAGAAGCTCGGCATCACCGCTGTCGAATTCCTGCCCGTGCATGCGTTCTTCAACGACCGCGTTCTCGTCAATGCGATCTGCGCAATTACTGGGGCTACAACACCGCCGCGTTCTTCGCGCCGGAGCCTTCGTATCTAGTCGCCGCATCGGCTCAATGAAATGCGCATCGCGGTGCCGGCAACTGCATGCGGCAGGCATCGAAGTGATTCTGGACGTGGTCTACAACCACACGTGCGAAGGCAACGAACTCGGGCCGACGGTTTCATGGCGCGGTCTCGACAACGCGAGCTTACCGCCTGATTCCCGGCGACGAACGTCACTATATCAATCAACGAAACGGGTTGCGGCAATACGGTCAATCTTTCGCATCCGCGTGTGCTGCAAATGATGATGGATTCGCTGCGCTACTGGTGCACGCACTTCAATATCGATGGCTTCCGTTTCGATCTCGGCGTGATGCTGGGACGCGAAGGCCACGGCTTCGATCCCAGCTCGGGCTTTTTCGATGCCATTCGCCAGGACCCGGTTCTCTCCACGCGCAAACTCATTTCCGAGCCGTGAGACATTGGTCCCGATGGCTATCAGGTCGGCAACTATCCGCTGGGCTTCGCGGAATGGAATGACAAATACCGCGATGGCGTGCGCCGCTTCTGGCGCGGCGATTCCGGCATGCGCCCCGATTTCGCCGCGCGTTTCACCGGCTTGGCGGAATTGTTCAACCGGCGCTTTCGCAAGCCGTGGGCATCGGTGAACTTCGTGGCATCGCACGATGGCTTCACGCTCGCCGATGTCACTGCGTATTCGCAACAAGCACAACGAGATGAACAAGGGAGGCAACAACGACGGCCACAACGAAAATTGCAGCACCAGCTGGGGCGCGGAAGGCGCAACGGACGCCGCCGCCATTCTCGATCTGCGCGCCTGCCTCGCCCGCTCGATGATCGCCACCACCTTGCTTTCGCTCGGCACGCCGATGCTTCTCGGCGGCGACGAATTCGGCCGTACGCAGCAAGGCAACAACAACGCGTGCCAGGACAACAAGATTTAATGGCTCGGCTGGAACGCGGCTGAAACGCCGCAAGGCGTCGCCATGACGGCCTTCATGGCGCACGTTATTGCACTGAGCAAAAAATACCCGGTGCTGCGCGAAATGCGCTTCCTCTACGGCGACCGCGATGTCCTGCCCGGTCTGTACGACATAAGCTGGTTCGACGAACGCGGCAATGCGCTGACCATCGAAGCATGGCCGGACCCGGAAGGCCGTGCGCTGACACTGCGCCGCGCGGGACCAGGCATCGATGGTGAAGTCGATGTCATTCTGCTCATGTTCAATGCATCGGCGCAGAGTCTGGCTTTCACGCCGCCTGCGCCTCACTTGGAATGGAACGTGCTTTTGTTGAATAGCGCGGCGCGGAACCGGATGCTGTCGAGCGGCCCGCTCGTCGGCAGTGAAATCGAGATCGCGCGCACAGCATAACGGTGCTGCTCGCGCAGCCCACCGGCGATGCAGACTGGCCGACGGTCTGGATGGCGGGCGCGCATCAGGGTCCGCGTCTTCTAACCACGTTGCCGCCTTGATCCGGGCACGATGGTTTCGCATCGCCCGCCCGAGATCAATCCAACGCAATGTGACGCATCGCTCCGAAATCGTAAGCACGTAGTTCATCAGGCACTCAATCATGTCCGAACGTCCGATCGATCCACATCGTCATCAACACGCGTATTGCCTTCCTTTCGGCGCGCATCTCACAGGCTCGAAGGGCGAAAGTTCGTGCACGCACTTTCGCTTCTGGGCGCCTTCGCGCGACAAGGTGCAAGTCGAATTGCAACGCACGCCGGGCGCCGAACCCGAACTCGTCGACATGCAGGCCGCAGGCGATGGCTGGTTCGAAGCCGAAGCGGATGCTGGCGCGGGCACGCTGTATCTCTATCGGCTCGACGAGGAGCTTGCCGTGCCCGATCCCGCTTCGCGTTTTCAGCCGAAGGACGTGCACGGCCCAAGCGAAGTCGTCGATCCACGCGCGTTTCACTGGACGCATACGGACTGGCACGGCCGCCCGTGGGAAGAGACCGTGTTGTACGAACTGCACGTTGGCGCGATGCGCGGTTATGCAGGCGTCACCGCGCGTCTGCCCGAACTCGCACAGCTTGGCGTGACGGCTATCGAACTGATGCCGTTGAATGACTTCTCCGGCACGCGCAACTGGGGTTATGACGGCGTGCTTCCGTATGCGCCCGACTCGGCGTATGGCCATCCCGATGAACTCAAGAAGCTGATCGATGCTGCGCATGGTCTCGGTCTGATGGTGTTCCTCGATGTCGTCTACAACCACTTCGGTCCCGACGGCAATTATCTGAGCACGTACGCAAAGACCTTCTTCCGCGAAGGCGTAAACACACCGTGGGGACCGGCGATCGATTTCGAACGCCCTCAGGTTCGCGATTTCTTCTTTGATAACGCATTGTACTGGCTCAACGAATATCGCTTCGATGGCCTGCGTCTCGATGCGGTGCAAGCCATCAACGATGACGAATGGCTGCGTGAACTCGCGCAACGCATTCGTTCGTCGGTGGAGACGGGCCGGCATGTGCATCTGGTGCTGGAGAACGAGCACAACACCGCGAATCTACTCGAAACACATTTCGAGGCGCAATGGAGCGACGATTCGCACAACACGCTGCACGTTCTGCTGACGGGCGAAGACGAAAGCTACTATGGCGCGTATAGCGACAAGCCGGTCGAGAAGCTCGCGCGCCTGCTCGCCGAAGGCTTCGTTTATCAGGGCGATCCCTCGCCCATTCACGATGGCAAGCCGCGGGGCGAAAAGAGTTCGCACCTGCCGCCGACGTGCTTCATCATGTTCCTGCAGAACCACGATCAGGTCGGCAATCGCGCGATGGGTGATCGCCTGCGTTCGCTGACGAGCGACGATGCGTTGCGGGCCGCAACCGGCCTTCTGCTACTCTCGCCGCAGATTCCGCTGCTGTTCATGGAAGAGCAATACGGCTCGAAGCAACCGTTCCTGTTCTTCACCGACTATCACGACGAACTCGCGGACGCCGTGCGCGAAGGCCGTCGCAAGGAATTTGCGAAGTTCTCCGCGTTCACGGATGAAAAGCGCCGCGCGCAGATTCCGGATCCGAACAGCGTCAAGACGTTCGAAATGTCATCGTCGCGTATCGACGAGACAAAGCAAGATGAGGAGGATCGCCTCGACTGGCTGCGCTTCTATCGCTCGGCATTGACGGTGCGTGCCAAACTTATCGCGCCGCGTCTGAAGGATGCGAAGGCGCTCGGCGCGCAAGTGATCGGCGATAAAGCAGTCGTAGCGCGCTGGAAGCTAGGCAATAGCGAAACGCTCGGCATCGCTTTGAACCTCGATGACAAGCCGGTCGCGCTGAAAAATCAGCCGCAAGGCAAGGTCGTGTTCGAAACGCCGTCGCGTGCGCAGGACGGCGCGCTGAAGGGCGAGTTCGGCGCGCATGCATTCGTCGCGTGGATCACGGGCGATATCAACGAATACGCCGCCTCGCCCGATGCGCGCAACGTCGAAGGAAAAGCCAAGTGAGCGCCGCCGCCAGCAAGACGGGCACGGCTCGTACGACTTTATCGACGATGAGCCCCATCGAAACGCTCGCCGAACGCGCGGGCTTCGAGATCGAATGGAAGGACGCGCACAAGGAGATGCGCCGCGTGCCGGAAAGCACGTTGAGCATTCTGTTGGAAAAGCTCGGTTTGCCGTGCGGCAACGCCACGCAGATCAAGCAAAGCATGGCCACCATCGATGCCGAAGTCACCGGCAAGAAGCTGCCGCCTCTGGTTACCGCCGAAGTGGATAGCGGCATTGCGCTGCCGGTGTCGGTGGCGAAATCGGGCGCGCGGTATCGCATCGAACTGGAAAGCGGCGAGGTGATCGACGGGCGCTTTACGTCGCCCAAAGGCGAGACGGCGCTGCTGTCGCCGATCTCCGAGCCGGGTTATCACACGCTCGTCATCAACGACCATCGGACGACGTTGGCGGTTGCGCCTTCGCGCTGCTATACGATCGAAGATGCCTGGCGTTCCCTGAACGATGCTTCCAGCGCAGCGCCGCCGCTTTGGGGCGTCGCTGCGCAAGTCTACGGCTTGCGCCGTAAAGGCGATGGCGGCATCGGCGATTTCAGCGCGCTGGCCGCACTTGCAAAGAACGTGGCGAAACGCAACGGACACGCGCTCGCCATCAGCCCGATGCACGCGATGTTCAGCGCGGAGCCGAATAAGTTCAGCCCGTATTCGCCGTCGTCGCGCCTGTTTCTGAATATCGCGCACATTGATCCGGCGGCGGTGCTCGGTGCGCCTGCTGCGCGTGCGGCCATCGAAAAAGCCGGTGTCGCGGATGAACTGAAATCGCTCGAAGCGCTCGACCTGATCGACTGGCCCCGCGCGATGAAAGCGCGTCTCGCTATCCTGCGCTCGCTGTTCGAAACCTTTTTGAAAGACAAGGAAACGCCCTTCTATAAGGACTTTGCTGCGTTCGTCGAAGACGGCGGGCGGCCGCTCGAAGATCATGCGCGCTTCGAAGCGCTGCAAGCCGAACAGCTTGCTAAGAACGGCGAAGGCCACTGGCGCAACTGGTCCGACGCGCTGCGCGATCCGCGCAGCGATGCAGTCGCCTCATTCGCCGAAGCGAATCGCCATGAAGTGGACTTCTATCTGTTCACGCAATGGCTCGCCGCGAAAAGCCTCATGCACGCGCAACACGCCGGGCGCAATGCCGGCATGACCGTCGGTCTCGTCGCCGATCTCGCCGTCGGTTGCGACAGCGCGGGCAGTCATGCATGGTCGTATCCGGACGAGATGCTGACGGGCGTGTCCGTCGGCGCGCCGCCCGATCTTTTCAATCAGGCCGGTCAATCGTGGGGACTCGCGACATTCTCGCCGCGCGCGATGCGCATGCAAGGCTTCTCCGCGTTCATCGACATGCTGCGTTGCGCGTTCAAGTGCGCGGGCGGCATCCGCATCGATCATATTCTCGGCTTGCGGCGGCTCTGGCTCGTGCCTGAAGGCGAAAGTGCGAAAGACGGCGCGTATCTGCGCTATCCGCTCGAAGACCTGCTGCGTCTGATTGCGCTGGAATCGTGGCGGTTCCGTGCGATCGTCGTCGGTGAAGATCTCGGCACCGTGCCGCCGGGATTCACCGAGCGCTTGCAGGAGCATGGATTGCTAGGGATTCGCGTGTTGTGGTTCGAACGAGCCGAAGAAGGCGAAGGTTTCAAGCCGCCGCGCGACTGGGACAGCAGCGTGACAGCGACGACGACGACGCACGACCTGCCGACGGTAACCGGCTGGTGGCGCGGCGAAGACATCGTGTGGCGTTCGAAGATCGGGCAGACGATGGAGCGCGCCGATGGACGCGATGCCGTCGAAGCAGCGATGGAAGAACGCGGCGAGGATCGCGCGCACCTGTGGCGTGCATTTCAGGATGCAGAGATCGCACCCACCGACGTCGAAGCGCCCGATATCGACAACGCACCCGTCGATGAAGCGCTCGCTTTCGTCGCCGCGACGCCCGCGCCGCTAGTCACGTATCCGCTCGAAGACCTGCTGGCGCTGGCCGAACAGCCCAACCTGCCCGGCTCGATCGACGAACACCCGAACTGGCGGCGCCGTCTGACAAAATCTGTTGACGCGCTATTCGAAGATGACGCCTTTTGTGACCGCCTGCTTGCCGTGGACCGCGCGCGCAGGCAATCCCTGGAAACATAAATTTCACCATGACCGTTCCGCGCTCCACGCTCAGGCTGCAGTTCCACAAAAGCTTCACCTTCGACGCCGCCGCCGCACAAGTGGACTACTTCGCATCGCTCGGCGTGAGCCATGCGTATGCATCGCCCATTACGACCGCGACTTCCGGTTCGACGCACGGTTACGACGTCGTCGACTATACACAGGTCAATCCGGAACTGGGCGGCGAGGAAGGATTGAGACGTTTCGTCGAGAAGCTACGTGCGCATGAACTCGGGCTGATCGTCGATATCGTGCCGAATCTATATGGGCGTGGGTGGCTCGGAAAACGCGTGGTGGCAGGACATTCTCGAATGGGGCCGCCACGCAGCGCACTCGCGCTTTTTCGATGTGGACTGGCATTCGCCTGATCCCGCGCTGCGCGGCAAAGTGCTCGCGCCGTTTCTCGGCGCGGCGTATGGCGAAGAGTTGCAAGGCGGCAAGATCAAGCTTGCGTATCGCGCGGACGAGGGGCGCTTCGTCATCGAGTATTACTCGAACGTGTTTCCCGTGTGTCCGGTCGATTACCCTTCGGTGTTTCAGGAAGCGCCCGATCTGGCACAACGTTTCGCCGGCCTGATGACACAGCCGGCCGATCAGCCGCGCGCCGCCGATGTGCACACCGCGCTCGTGACCATCGCGCAGACGGAAGGCGGCCAGGCGGCCATCGAAGCGATTCTCGCGGCGCATTTGGCTGCGACGCCTGCGGGACATGAGCGTTTGCATCGGCTTCTGGAGCGGCAGCATTACCGGCTCGCGTGGTGGCGCACGGCGGCGGACGAAGTGAACTGGCGCCGCTTCTTCGACGTGAACACGCTCGGCGGCGTGCGCGTGGAGCGGCCCGAAGTGTTCGAGGCATCGCACGCCTTGATCTTCCGGCTCTTTACCGAAGGCCTGATCGATGGTGTACGCGTCGATCACGTCGATGGCCTCGCGGAGCCGCGCGAGTATTGCCAGCGCTTGCGCACACGTCTCGAAGAGTTGTCGGTGCAGCGTCCCGAAGCGCTGCGGCAGGGCAACGGGCATACATACTTCGTCGTGGAAAAGATTCTGGCGCGTGGCGAACCGCTGCGCCGCGACTGGCAGGTCGATGGCACGACCGGCTACGACTTCATGAACGATGTCGGCGCGCTGCTGCACGATCCGGCGGGCGCGGAGCCGCTCGCGGCATTGTGGGCCGAACTCACGGGCAAAAGGATCTGTTTCGCAGATGAAACGCTGATCGCACGGCGCAAGATTCTTGCGGAAAATCTGTCGGCGGAACTGGAGCGCGTGACGCGCGCGCTGCATCGCCTTGCGCGCGATGCGCAAGATCACGCGCGACTTCACGTTCACATCCATTCGACGCGTGACGGCAGAACTCGCCGTTCATTACCCAGTGTATCGCATCTATCCGGTCGGCGGCGTGCGTAGCACGGAAGACGAACGCTACTTCTCGCAAGCGCTCGATGCCGCTCGCGCTTTCTTATCGGCGGCGGATCATGTCGTGTTGGATCAGGTTGCGCAGTGGCTTGGCGGAAAGCTGCCGGACGATGCGTCTTCGTCCGCTGGTCAGGAACGAAGCGAGCGCCCGCGTGATTGTGCGGCTGAGCGGAACAATTGCGACCGCGGCGCTCGCAATCAGGCGCAGTCGCAGGCGCAAGGCGGTCAGAACGCGCAGCAGGCATCAAGCGGATCACAGCGTCGCGCGGCGCAGACCTTGTTCTCGCAACTCACGTCGCCGGTCGCGGATACGGCGTGCTATCGCTACGGACGGCTTATTTCGCGCAACGAAGTCGGCGCGAATCCGGGCGAGTTTTCCTTATCCGTCGACGAGTTTCACAAAAGCAACCGCGAACGCTTCAGCGCGTTTCCGCACACCATGCTTTGCACCGCGACGCACGATCACAAGCGCGGTGAAGATGTACGCGCACGCATCGCTCCGTTGAGCGAAATTCCGGACGAATGGGCGGCGACGTTGCGTGCATGGTCCACGCTGAACACGCCCTTGCGCCGTGCCGTGGACGGCGACGACTGGGCGCCCGGCCCCGCCGCCGAAGCGATGCTCTATCAGACGCTCGTCGGCTGTTGGCCGCTCACGCTCAATCCGGACGACGAAGCCGGCGTCTACGAACTCGCTGAACGTGTCGCGGGCTGGCAACTGAAGGCGCTGTGCGAAGCCAAGCTGCGCATGAGTTGGTTCGCTCCCGACAAAGCCTATGAAAACGCGTGCAAGGACTTTCTATTCGATATCGTTGCCCCGCAGCAGCGCAATGGCTTTCCGCACGAGCTGTCGGCGTTCGTGAAGCGTATCGGGCCGCTGGGCGCGATCGACAGCTTCCAGCAAACGTTGTTGCGTCTGACATCGCCGGGCGTGCCCGATCTTTATCAGGGTACCGAATTATGGGATTTCAGTCTCGTGGATCCCGACAATCGCCATCCGGTCGATTACGAGCTGCGTCGCAAGTGGCTGGCGGAAATCGGCGAGCAAGGGCCGCCGTCCGAGCAGATGCAGACTGGCGCGATGGCCGCGTGAAGCTCGCGCTAGTGAATCGGGCGCTGGCGTTGCGCAAGCATTGCGAGTCATTGTTCGCGCAGGGCGATTATTTGCCGCTGACGGTGGAAGGCGAGCAGGCGAAGCATGTGATCGCGTTCGCGCGGCATGCCGGCAGCGCGTATGCGGTGGTCATCGCAACAAGGCTTGCCGCGCCCTTGCTCGGCGACCGCGATATGCCGCATGTCGAGCCGCAAGCCTGGGGCGATACGTCGATCAAACTGCCCGAAGCGCTGCATTCGCGCGCCCTGTTCGACTGGCTCAGCCCGAACGCGCCGAAGGCCGATGGCGAGCGCCTCTACCTGCGCGATACGCTTGCCGCAATGCCGGTCGCGCTTCTTGTGGAAGAAGGCGTCCCGAAACCTTAATCAGCTCCCTCCAAAGCGTCCTCGCGCGGATAAACCCGCACGAGGACGATGCGCGGGCCCTTCATCTTCTTAACGACGATATCGAACTGTTCAAACTTGACGCGCTGGCCTTCTGCAGGCAGATCGCCCAGCGCGTTGATGACGAGATCGCCGACCGATTCGGCGCGCCCTTCGTCGATATCGATGCCGAGCGCGCGTTCCAACGACACCACCGGCAGACTGCCCTTGCCCATCAGCGTGCCGTCGTCCATGCGTGACCAGTCGGCATCATCCTGACTGAATTCGTCGTGAATTTGGCCGATGAGCGCGCCGAGCAGATTGTCCAGCGTGATGAAACCGATCGGCTTCGCGCCCTTGCGCCCGACGATGGCAAAGTGCGGCACACCCCTGCGAAAGCGCCGGAACAATTCGAGCACTGACAGATTCGGCGCGACGTATTGCACGGGCCGCACATGACGCGAGAGCTTTTCGATCTTGTCCGCATCTTTCGACAGGCTGAAATTAAAGTCGCGCTCGCTGCTTTCGCCCGCGAGCAGCAAGTCCTTCAGATGGATCATGCCGAGCACCGTTCGCCGGATGCATTGGCATAAAGCGAGTAGCGCGAAAAGCGATTACGCGTGATGATCGCGAGATTGTCGCGCATCGGCAAATCATTTCGGAGACCGATCATTTCATGCGCGAGCCGCATGAGGTCCGACACCGTCATGCGGCTGAAGTCGAGCGAATACGCGATGGTGTTCCACCAGTCCTCGTTATAAGCCGTCGCACTGCCCATGCCGCCCGTGTGCGGGCCACGCAGGATTAGCTTGAGTTCGTCGGTGCAATAATGCGTTTCGTGGCCGTGTTTGCCCGACATGCCGAACAGCCGCAGCACGAAGTTCGCGCTGGTGTTGAGTACCCAGATGAACGGATATATCACCCAGTAGTCCATCGAACCAATGAAATTGCACTGATCTAAAGGTGCATGGGCAAATGAATCTGACTGAAGCCGAGCGCGAAGAACCGCTGTCGATGCAGCGCCGCCGAACGATGGCCGTTGGCCAAGTGAGGCAAGCGCGGTTGATCCTGCTGCTCGACGAAAGGGCCTCGCGCGGGGCGATCATGAACGAATTGCGATGCGATTCGCGTTTCATTACCACATGGCAAACCCGTTTTTGCCGGTGAGCGTCTGGCGGGGCCTGTACGGCAGGCACCCGGGTCGTGTGCCACGCTGGGATTTGGCGCGTCTTGAGGCCGCGAGTGCTCGACTACACGCTGCGGCGCAAACCGGCCGACGGCTCGACGCACTGGAGCAGCCGCAA
>LELG01000102.1 GCA_001045575.1 Candidatus Burkholderia pumila | reverse complement strand
CCACCTGGCCAACGGCCATCGTTCGGCTGCGCTGCATCGACAGCAGTTCTTCGCGCTCGGCTTCACTCGGATTCATTTTGCTCATGCACCTTTAGGATCAGTGCAATTCCATTGGTTCAATGGACTACGTCGATCAGCGGAAAGTCCTTGTGCGACCACACCTTCGTGATGTCGAACGGGTTCATCTGCAAGTGCACGGCTTCTTCTTCGAGCATCACCTGAATCCTGAAATTCCAGCGTGGGAAATTGCCGTTGTCGATGTTCTCCACGAGATCGCGCTGCGCGCTTTCACGATCATTGGCGATGACGGCGGCTTCGGCATCGGTGAAGTTTTCGAGCGGCTGCTGCGACTTGAAGTGGAACTTCACGTAGAAGCGCTCGCCGTCCGCGTTGATGAACGAGAGCGTGTGCGAACCGAAGCCGTTTATCTGCCGATAGTTCTTCGGAATGTCGCGGTCGCTCATTAAAATGGTGATTTGATGCAGCGATTCCGGATGACGTGACCAGAAATCCCACGCAGCGACGTTGCTGCGCATGTTCGTGCACGGGTCGCGCTTTTGCGTGTAGATAAAGTCGGGAAACTTCAGCGGATCGCGGATGAAGAACACCGACGTGTTGTTGCCGACCACGTCCCAGTTGCCTTCTTCCTTGTAGAACTTGATCGAGAAGCCGCGCCCGTCGCGTTCGGCATCTGCCGCGCTGCGTTCGCCGGCGACCGTCGAGAAACGGATGAAGATCGGCGTTTCCTTGCCGATTTCGCCGAAGAGCTTAGCTTTCGTGTACTTCGAGATATCGTGCGTGACGCGCGGAACGTGCCGAACGCGCCCGAGCCCTTCGCGTGCACGCAGCGCTCGGGAATCACTTCGCGGTCGAAGGGCGCGAGCTTTTCGACGAGCCAGAAGTCCTGAAGCAGGACGGGGCCGCGCGGCCGGCGGTCTGCGAGTTCTGGTTGTCGCCGAAGGGGGCGACTGCTGCGGTCGTCATCAGATTCCTCCTCTTGTCGTTTTCAGTATGCGAAGGAATCTTAACTTTAGCTATTTAATATCAATATTTGACTTATATTATAAATGATATAAGAATTTGAGGGCGCAATGAGAAACGCCGCAGTCTCTTGAGAGAGCGCGGCGTTTTTTTCCGGCCTGAGTGCGAGCGCGTTTTAGTTCACGAGGCGACCGGCGTGTCGAGCTTCTTGACGCCCGGCAGATCGCATTGCGCGATGGCATCCGAAATGGCATCAATGGCCGGTATCCGCGTGAAGCTCTTGCGCCACGCCAGCACGACGCGGCGGTCGGGCACGGGCTCATCGAACGGGACATAGCTCAGCAGGCCGGAGTCGATGCCCGCCGTGTGCGGCTTCACTTCCATCACCGACATGCGCGGCAGCACCGTAATGCCGACGCCGCTCGCCACCATATGCCGAATGGTTTCCAGCGACGAACCTTCAAACGTCTTCTGGATGCCGTCCGCGTTCTGCGAGAAGCGCATGAGTTCCGGACAGACGCCCAACACATGATCGCGGAAGCAGTGGCCGCTGCCGAGCAGCAGCATGGTTTCCTGCTTCAGATCGTCCGGATCGATCTTCGGGCGGTTTTCCCAAACGTGGCCGGACGGCATGGCGACGACGAATGGCTCGTCGTAGAGCGCGCGCACCATCAGGCCAGTTTCAGGGAACGGCAGTGCCATGATGGCGACGTCGATTTCGCCCTGCTTCAGCAACTCGATCAACTTCAGCGTGTAGTTTTCCTGAAGCATTAGCGGCATCTGCGGGACGGACTTGATCATCTGCTTGACCAGTGTCGGCAGCAGATACGGCCCGATGGTGTAGATGATGCCCAGCCGCAGCGGCCCGACCAGCGGATCTTTGTCCTGCTTGGCGATTTCCTTGATGGCGAGCGTCTGCTCTAGCACGCGCTGTGCCTGTGTCACGATCTGCTCGCCAATGGGCGTCACGCTGACTTCGCTCGTGCCGCGCTCGAAGATCTGCACATTGAGTTCGTCTTCGAGCTTCTTGATCGCCACTGACAGCGTCGGCTGGCTGACGAAGCATGCCTCGGCCGCGCGGCCGAAATGCCGCTCGCGCGCCACCGCGACGATGTACTTCAGTTCAGTGAGGGTCATTGGGGGGCAATGAATACATTGATTCAATAGGTTTGATTTATACACCCGGAAAGCATCGTTCGACAACTCGTCTTGAAATGCAGCTTTCGCGGGCTTGTTTAAGGACCGGCGAGGCCCGCGCAAGTTCACGCCTTCAGGTACTGTTCGCGCACGCCGAGCCAGCGGGCGAGATGGCGCGTGACGGCATCGGGGAAAGATGTGAGCATCGCGTCGGCAGCTTCGCGCGCGGGGTCGATCAGCCAGCCGTCGTTTTCGAGGTTGGCGAAACGCAGCATCGCTTCGCCGGACTGGCGCGCGCCGAGAAATTCGCCGGGGCCGCGAATCTCCAGATCGCGGAGGGCGATTTCGAAGCCGTCGGTGGTTTCGCGCACAGTTTGCAGACGCGCGCGGGCCGTCTGCGATAGCGGATTTGCGTACATCAGCACGCATACGGAGGCCGCGCTGCCCCGCCCCACGCGCCCGCGTAACTGATGCAACTGCGCCAGCCCGAAGCGCTCGGCATGCTCGATTACCATCAGCGATGCATTCGGCACGTCCACGCCCACTTCGATCACCGTCGTCGCTACGAGCAATTGCACTTCGTTGCGCGAAAACGCGTCCATCACCGCGGCTTTTTCGGCGGACGCGAGACGTCCGTGAACCAGCCCGACGCGCAGTTCCGGCAGCGCTGCGACAAGCGTTTCGTACGTTTCGACGGCCGTCTGAAGCTGAAGCGTCTCGCTTTCCTCTATCAGCGGACATACCCAATAAACCTGCCGCCCCGTCAGCGCCGCTTCGCGCACGCGGGCGATGATTTCGTCGCGCCTGTCGTCGGAGACGATCTTGGTGAGGATCGGCGTGCGCCCGGGCGGAAGTTCGTCGATGGTGGAGACGTCGAGATCGGCGTAGTACGTCATCGCCAGCGTGCGCGGGATCGGCGTCGCGGACATCATCAGTTGATGCGGCTGGAAATCGCGCGCGCCGTCCGCTGCGTTTTGCGCTTTTGCGCGCAGCGCGAGCCGCTGAACGACGCCGAATCGATGCTGTTCATCGACAATCACGAGCCCGAGCCGCGCGAACTCCACCGTGTCCTGAATGATCGCGTGCGTGCCGATCACCAATTGTGCCGTCCCCAGCGCCGCCGCTTCCGATGCCGCGCGCTTTTCCTTCGCCTTCAGACTGCCCGCGAGCCACGCGACCGACACGCCGAGCGGTTCCAGCCAGCCGCGCAATTTTCGCGCGTGCTGTTCCGCGAGAATTTCGGTCGGCGCCATGAGCGCGGCCTGATAACCCGCGTCGATGGCCTGCGCCGCCGCGAGCGCCGCAACGATTGTCTTGCCGCTGCCGACATCGCCTTGCAGCAAACGCTGCATCGGATGCGCGAGCGTCAGTTCGCCCGCGATCTCCGCGACCACGCGCTGCTGCGCGCCGGTCAGCGCGAACGGCAGCATTTTGAGCAGGCGCGTGACGAGCAATGCGTCGTCATCGGCGTGGCAGCGCGGCATCGCAGGCGCGGCGCGCGTGCGTCGCTCTTCGTGCGCGCGTTTCAGCGAAAGTTGCTGTGCCAGCAATTCCTCGAATTTGATGCGCGTCCATGCCGGATGCGTGCCGTCGATCAGAGCGTTTTCATCGGAATCCGCACGCGGGTGATGCAGCGTTTTGACGGCATCGAGCAAGCCGGGAACGTTCAGCGGTTTCAAATACTGACGAGCAATCGGCTCCGGCAGCAATTCGGCTAGCGAAACGCGCGTCAATGCGTTGTCGATCGCCTTGCGCAAGTACGCCTGCGAAATGCCCGCCGTCGACGGATAAACCGGCGTCAGCGCTTGCGGCAGCGGCAGCGGCATGTCGTCATCGACGGGACGCACCGTTGGATGCACCATCTCCAGCCCGAAGAACCCGCCGCGCACGTCGCCGCGCACGCGCAGCCGCGTGCCGATCGCCATTTGCTTGACCTGCAAATCATAGAAGTTGAGAAAGCGCAGCGTGAGTTCGTCGCCCTTGTCGTCGTGGATCTTCACGAGCAATTGCCGGCGCGGCCGGTACGCGATTTCGTTGTCGAAGACGATGCCTTCGGTCTGCTCGACATGGCCGGGAATGAGTTCGCTGATGGGCGTGAGCGAGGTTTCGTCCTCATAGCGCATCGGCAGATGCAGCACGAGATCGATATCCGACTTCAGGCCGAGCTTGGCGAGCTTGTCCGCCGTCTTCACGACGGGCTTCTTCGGCTTGTTCTCCGTTTTCGCCTTCTTGCGTGCGGGCGCAGGCGCATCGCTTGCCTCTTCGGTCAGCGGATCGGTCGAGGCGGCGGCCAGGCGGAGGTCGAATAAGGGCATTACTCTCTTCGCAAGTATAATATGAAGTTTGTTCGGCGCAGTCGCGTCACGGTTCACGTCATGTTCACGCTTTCCGATTTCGATTTTAATCTACCGCCCGCGCTGATCGCGCAGAGCGCGCTTACGGAGCGCAGCGCCAGCTGTCTGCTCGACGTGTCCGGCAACACGTTCATCGACCGTCGTTTCTCCGAACTGCCGAATCTGCTCGATGCAGGCGATCTGCTCGTCTTCAACGATACCAAAGTCCTCAAGGCGCGGTTCTTCGGCCAGAAGGCCAGTGGCGGTCGCGTCGAGGTTCTGATAGAGCGCCTGGCCGGCGCGACCACGGCGCTCGTGCAAATCCGCGCCAGCAAGAGCCCGACGGAAGGTAGCACCATCAAGCTCGCCGATGCCTTCGACGTCACGGTGGGCGAGCGTGTCGAGCCGTTTTACACGCTGCATTTTCCGAGCGATTGCCTGACGCTGATCGAGCAATACGGGCGCTTGCCCTTGCCGCAGTATATCGAGCACGACGCCGATTCCTACGATGAAACGCTTTACCAGACGGTCTATGCTGCGAATCCCGGTGCGGTGGCCGCACCGACCGCCGGTCTGCATTTCGACGATGCGCTTTTCGCTGCGCTGGACGCGAAAGGCGTGGAACGCGCGACGCTGACGCTGCACGTCGGCGCGGGCACTTTTCAGCCGGTGCGCGTGGAGAATATCGCCGAGCACAAGATGCACAGTGAGTGGTATGACTTGCCGCAGACGCTGGTGGATCGCATCGCGGCTGTCAAGGCGCGCGGTAACAAGGTAATCGCGGTCGGCACCACGTCGGCGCGTGCGCTCGAAGCCGCTGCGCGTGACGCCGCGCAAGCTGGCAAGCCGCTCGCAGCAACGCAAGCCGAAACCGATATCTTCATCACGCCGGGTTACGAATTTCGCGTCGTCGACCGGCTGGTGACGAACTTCCACTTGCCGAAATCGACGCTGATGATGCTCGTATCCGCATTCGCCAACATGGACACGATCCGCGACGCTTATAAGCACGCGATCGAACAAAAGTACCGTTTCTTCAGCTACGGCGACGCGATGATTCTCACGCGCGCTTAACGCTTTTTCATCAACCCTTTGCGCCGGACTGTTTTCCGGTTGCAGGAGCCACAATCAATGACCGAAGGTCAATACCACAAGCCGCCCGAAAACGGCCTCAAGTTCGAAGTGCTGACGACCGATGACCAAGCGCGCCGCGGCCGTTTCACGCTGAATCATGGCGTGATCGAAACGCCGATTTTCATGCCGGTCGGCACGTACGGCACCGTCAAGGCCATCCAGCCACGCGAACTCGAAGAGATCAAAGCGCAGATCATTCTGGGCAACACATTTCACTTGTGGCTACGTCCTGGTCTGAAAGTCATCAACGCACACGGCGGGCTGCACAAGTTCATGGGCTGGAACCGGCCCATCCTGACCGATTCCGGCGGCTTTCAGGTCTTTTCACTGGGCGATTTGCGCAAGATTACCGAAGATAGCGTCACGTTCGCATCGCCGATCAACGGCGATAAGTTGTTCCTGTCGCCCGAAATGTCGATGCAGATTCAAAAGGTGCTGAACTCGGACATTGTCATGCAGTTCGACGAATGCACGCCTTACGCCACCAACGGCGTGCCGACTTCGCATAAGGAAGCCGCCGATTCCATGCGCATGTCGATGCGCTGGGCGAAGCGCTCTATCGACGAATTTAACCGGCTCGGCAATCCGAATGCGCTGTTTGGCATCGTGCAGGGCGGCATGTTCGAGAATCTACGCGATGAATCGCTCGCCGGCCTGAGCGATATCGGTTTCCACGGTCTGGCGATCGGCGGCCTGTCGGTTGGCGAACCGAAGGAAGACATGATGCGCGTGCTGAATCACATCGGCCCGAAGCTGCCCGCCGACAAACCGCACTATCTGATGGGCGTAGGCACGCCGGAAGACCTCGTGAACGGCGTCGCGGCAGGCGTCGACATGTTCGACTGCGTGATGCCCACGCGCAACGCCCGCAACGGCTGGCTCTTCACCCGCTTCGGCGATCTGAAGATCAAGAACGCATCGCACAAGAATTCGATGAAACCGCTCGATGAAACCTGCACGTGTTATACGTGCCACAATTTCACGCGCGGCTATCTGCATCACCTGCATCGCGTGGGGGAAATTCTGGGCGCGCAATTGAACACGATCCACAATCTGCACTATTACCTTCAGCTCATTGGCGAAGTGCGGGAATCGATCGAAAATCATACGTTCGAGGCGTTTCGCAGGACTTTTGCCGAGAACCGCGCGCGGCGTGGATTAAATTACAATATGCTTTCTATCGCGGGTGTGCAAAACACCGCCTGAACCCCGTAACGGCTTGATGGCAAAGCGCATTCCGAGTGTTCAAGCAACACGCCGATGATAAAATGTTAAGCTTACTTCAAACCAGTTTTTCGAACAAGAATTAATGGAGAGACCAACGTGTCGTTCATTTCCAATGCTTTCGCTCAAGGTTCCGCTGCGGGTAGCGTAGAATCTAGCCTGATGAGCTTTTTGCCGCTGATTCTGATGTTCGCGGTGCTGTACTTCATCATGATCCGTCCGCAGATGAAGCGTCAGAAGGAACATCGCAACATGCTCGCGGCCATGGCCAAGGGCGACGAAATCGTCACGAACGGCGGAATCGTCGGCAAGGTTACGAAGGTGACGGACGCATATGTCGGCGTGGAAATCGCCGAAGGCACGGAAATAACCGTTCAGAAAGCCGCGGTGACGACCATTCTCCCGAAGGGCACCATCAAGTCGCTGTAAATTGTTTTTAGCGTCCGGCGGCCGCCTCGTTCGACGATCGCATCACTCACTCATTGCGCGTAACGCCGGACGCGCACTCCCTCCGCAGCCAACTAGCCGTTCGGTCATTCCCATGAATCGTTATCCCCTCTGGAAGTATGTTGTGATGCTGGTGGCGCTCGTCATCGGCCTCATGTACACGCTGCCCAATTTCTTCGGCGAAGCGCCCGCGGTGCAGGTGTCGAGCGGCAAGGCCACGGTCAGGCTCGACTCGACGACACTCGCCAATGTCGAAAGCGCACTCGCCGCGAGCAACATCAAGGCCGACGAAGTCACGTTCGACAATTCGCAGACCAATGCGAACATCCGCGTACGCCTGAAAAACATCGACACGCAGTTGCACGTGAAGGATCTGCTCACGAAGTCGCTGAACAACGACCCGACGGATCCGCAATACATCGTCGCACTGAATCTGCAGAGCGCGTCGCCCGAGTGGCTGACGGCGATGCACGCGCTGCCGATGTACCTCGGTCTGGACCTATGCGGCGGCATGCACTTCCTGTTGCAGGTCGATATGGCCGGCGCGCTGAACAAGAAGCTCGATTCCGACGCATCGGACGCGCGCACCTATCTGCGCGACCGCAATGTGCGCGACGGCGGCGTCAACCGCGTCGAGCAATCTGTCGTGGTGAATTTTGCGGATCAGAACACCGCCGACAACGCACGCACCCTGCTCCAGACCGGCGTAGCCGAACTGAATTGGACGACGCGCCAGAGCGGCGATGGCTTCCAGGTCGTCGGCACGTTCTCGGCAGCAACGCAGCGCACGGTCGAAGACGGCGCGCTCAAGCAGAACATCACGACGCTGCATAACCGCGTCAACGAGCTCGGCGTGGCCGAACCGGTGATCCAGCAACAGGGTTCGGACCGCATCGTGGTCGAACTGCCGGGCGTGCAGGACACGGCGAAGGCGAAGGACATCATCGGCCGCACGGCTACGCTCGAAGCGCGTCTGGCGGACCCGGTGAACACGTACATCGGCCCGAACGAAGCCGTTCCGCCGGGCAACGAAGCGTTCAAGCAAAGCGACCGCAGCGTGTTGTTGCGCAAGCAGGTGATCTTCACGGGCGACCACATCATCGATGCATCCGCCAGCTTCGACGATCATCAGCGTCCTTCGGTGAACATCCGTCTGGATTCGGCGGGCGCGCGCGCGGTGTCGAGCGTGTCGCGCGACAACATCGGCAAGCCGATGGCCATGATCCTGTTCGAAAAGGGCAAAGGCGAAGTGCTGACGGTGGCGATCATCCAGTCGGAACTGGGCGATCGCTTCCAGATCACCGGCCAGCCAACGCCGCAAGCCGCCACTGACCTCGCGCTGCTGCTGCGCGCCGGCTCGCTCGCCGCACCGATGGACATTATCGAAGAACGGACCGTTGGACCGAGCCTCGGCGCGGACAACATCAAGAAGGGCTTCGATTCGGTGCAGTACGGTTTCGCCGCGATCGCCGTGTTCACGATTGCGTACTACCTGCTATTCGGCCTGTTCTCCATGCTGTCGCTGTCGGTGAACCTGCTGCTGCTGGTCGCCATTCTGTCGATGCTGCAGGCCACGCTGACGCTGCCGGGTATCGCGGCTATTGCGCTGGCGCTCGGTATGGCGATCGATGCGAACGTGCTCATCAACGAACGTATTCGTGAAGAACTGCGCAACGGCGCGCCGCCGCAGACCGCCATTCAGGAAGGCTTCAAGCACGCCTGGGCCACCATTCTCGACTCGAACGTGACCACGCTTATTGCCGGTCTGGCGCTGCTGGCGTTCGGTTCGGGTCCGGTGCGCGGCTTTGCTGTGGTGCACTGTGTCGGCATTCTCACGTCGATGTTCTCGGCGGTGTTCTTCTCGCGCGGCCTCGTGAACCTATGGTACGGCAGCAAGAAGAAGCTGAAGTCGCTGGCTATCGGTCAGGTGTGGCGTCCAGAAGGCCATGACACGAACGCAGCCTATCTCGCGGCCCAGCACAGCGAAGATTCGCCCGTCGATGAAATCGTGCAGACCGCGAAGGGCAAGAAAAAACCGTAGCCGCGCCGCGTGCGCCGCAAGCAAAGGCCGCTGGAGATGCGCCCGCGCGTACCGGCAAGCCGACCGGGCGCCACCGTTCGGGCCCGGGCATCGATCAACAGAAACCGGGGCAGTCGTGCTGAGTCCGCAGCGACCGGAGTTATAGAAAATGGAATTTTTCCGCATCCGACGCGACTTGCCGTTCATGGAGCGCGCGTTGATTTTTAACGTGATTTCGCTCGTGACATTCCTCGTCGCCGTGTCTTTCCTCGTGTATCGCGGGCTGCATCTGTCGGTGGAGTTCACCGGCGGGACGGTCATCGAGGTGCAGTATTCGCAAGTCGTGCAGCTCGAACCCGTGCGCGCGACCATGGCCAAGCTCGGCTACGCCGACGCGCAGGTGCAGAACTTCGGCACGTCGCGCGACGTGCTGATTCGCCTGCCACTGAAGCAAGGACTCATGTCGGCACAACAAAGCGATCAGGTGATGACCGCCCTGAAAACCGACAACGCGTCTGTCAGCTTGCAGCGCGTAGAGTTCGTGGGGCCGCAGGTCGGCAAAGATCTGGTGACAAACGGGCTGGCGGCGCTGGCGTGCGTGGTCATCGGCATCGTGATTTATCTGTCGTTCCGCTTCGAGTGGAAGTATGCGGTGGCGAGCATCATCGCTAACCTGCACGACGTGGTGATCATTCTCGGCTTCTTCGCGTTCTTCCAGTGGGAGTTCTCGCTGTTCGTGCTCGCGGCCATTCTCGCGGTGCTCGGCTATTCGGTGAACGAGTCGGTCGTTATCTTCGACCGGATTCGTGAGACCTTCCGCAAGCAGCGCAAGATGACGGTGAAGGAAGTCATCGACCACGCCATTACCAGCACGATGTCGCGGACCATCATCACCCACGGCTGTACGGAAATGATGGTGCTATCGATGTTCTTCTTCGGCGGCCCGACGCTGCATTACTTCGCGCTGGCGCTGACAGTGGGCATCTTGTTCGGTATCTATTCGTCTGTGTTCGTGGCTGCCGCGCTGGCCATGTGGTTCAGTGTCAAGCGTGAAGACCTCGTGAAGGAAAAGAAGGACAAGTACGATCCGAATGCGGGCACACAGGTTTAACACCTGCGTTTATCAGGCATAAAAAACGGCTGATCTTGAAGAAAGATCAGCCGTTTTTGTGTGCGCCCAGCATGGGCGCACTCCAGCGGGTGCAAGTCCCGCCATAAGCTGGTCACAGCGAATGAAGCGAAGCGCAACTGCGAAAGGGCGACTGATCGTGGGGAGGAAGCATGGGGCATAAATCGCGAGCCGATGAACAAGAATCGCATAGAAGGCGCTGCCGAACAGGGCGAGCGGGCACAAAACCGCGAAGCTTTCGTGACCAAAGTGAAGCGTAAGCGATCGATATCGACGTCTATCCAACGGCACTCTGAGCGAGGAGTATAGATAGGGCGGATTCAACCGGTCGTCGCAACACCGGATTGTTGAACAGATTTTAGGTATTCGTCCAGGGCTTCCGCAGGCGCCTTCCATCCAAGAGTTTTCCGCGGCCTTGAGTTCAACGTATTAGCAACGGCTTGGATTTCCCGAACGCTCCACCGGGACAGGTCTGTACCTTTTGGACAGTATTGTCGTAGAAGGCTATTGGTGTTT
>LELG01000101.1 GCA_001045575.1 Candidatus Burkholderia pumila | reverse complement strand
ATGCTTCGCAAAGCCTTCACCAGGCTGAAGCCTGAAGATCGACCAGTGCTTCATTCCGTTCAAGGCTGGCAATATCGCCTCTCCACCTACAGCCACTTGCTGAAGCAGAGTACCGTCAGGCCGAGCATGTCCCGGCGCGGGCACTGCCTCGACAATGCCGCCATGGAGAGCTTCTTCGGTACCCTGAAGACGGGGTTCTACTACGCCAACGAGTTTCGTGATCTCGACGATCTCGAGAAAGGCCTGAAGGAATACATTCACTACTACAACCACGAGCGAATCAAGCTGAAAGCTCAAGGGGCTCAGTCCCGTCGATTATCGAGTTTGCTTCGCTCCAGTATAGCCATCAATCTTCCAACTTTCTGGGTGTGGTCCAGAAGGAAGGCATCGGGGTGGCATGTCCATACCAATCACTTCGGGGTGGACAAGAAATTCATCACATCCCCATCCTGCACGATGTACTCTTTCCCTTCAGCCCGCATCTTCCCGGCTTCCTTCGCGCCTTGCTCGCCCTTGAACGCGATATAGTCATCAAACGCGATGGTTTGAGCCCGAATAAACCCACGCTCAAAATCCGTATGAATTGCACCCGCAGCCTGAGGCGCTGTATCACCGATATGAATCGTCCACGCGCGCACTTCCTTCACGCCCGCCGTGAAGTACGTCTGCAAGCCCAGCAGCTTGAAGCCAGCCCGAATCACACGATTCAAACCCGGCTCATCCATGCCCATGTCGGCGAGGAATTCGATCTTGTTCGCATCATCCAAATCCGCGATTTCCGTTTCGATCGCCGCGCACACCGCAACCACCGGCGCATTCTCCGCCTCAGCATGCTTACTCACGAAATCCAGATACGGATTGTTCTCGAACCCATCATCCTTGACGTTTGCCACGTACATCGTCGGCTTCGACGTAATTAGGCAGAACGGCTTGATCAAAACCTGCTCATCGTCACTCAACGAAAGCGCGCGAACCGGCTTCGCCTGATCCAACTGCGCACGAACCTTCTCCAGCACCGCGACCAGCTTCGCCGCTTTCTTGTCGTTATCCGACTTCGCCGCCTTCGAATAGTGCGTCAGCGCCTTTTCGACCGTCGTCAAATCAGCCAGCGCAAGTTCCGTGTTGATGACTTCGATATCCGCCAGCGGATCGATCTTGCCTGCGACGTGGATAACGTTCTCATCCTCGAAGCAGCGTACGACGTGCGTGATCGCATCGGTTTCGCGGATGTTGGCGAGAAACTGGTTGCCCAGCCCTTCGCCCTTCGATGCGCCCGCGACCAGACCCGCGATATCGACGAATTCGACGATCGCCGGCAGGATGCGCTCAGGCTTGACGATTTCGGCGAGTGCCTGAAGACGCGCGTCCGGCACTTCGACCACGCCGACGTTCGGCTCGATAGTGCAGAACGGATAATTCTCGACAGCAATGCTTGCCTTGGTCAACGCATTGAAAAGAGTGGACTTGCCGACGTTAGGCAAGCCGACGATGCCGCATTGGAGGCTCATGGAATCCTTCGAACTGGTGAGATGGCGCGGGCCGCGCAGGTTGCGTCAAATAGATGCGCGCAGGGCAGACGCGGTAAAAATTGCAACGCCGGCCAGCGCGACGGCCGCATCGTGCGGCCAGGCAAACTACTATTATACTGCCGCCGCGCACAGTCAAGCTTCAGCTGCGTCTCAGCAAGAACGGCCCGGAACCCCGCGGTTATAATGTCCGCATGGCCTCCCATCCCCTCAATTTCCACGCGGTCGTCGTCGGCGGCGGGCTCGTCGGCAAGACGGCGGCGCTCGCGCTCGCGCAATCCGGGCTGCGCACCGCGCTGCTCGCGCCGCCCGCAGCGGGCCTTCCGGCCGGCGCTCAGTTCGATTCGCGCATCTACGCGCTGTCGTCGAGTTCGCAGACGCTTCTGGAACGCTTGCGTGTCTGGCAGGCGCTCGATCGTTCGCGTCTCGGTCCGGTCTTCGACATGCGCGTCTTCGGCGACGCCCACGCCGAGCTTCATTTCTCCGCGTTCCAGGCGTCCGTGCCGCAGTTGGCGTGGATCGTTGAATCCATGATGATCGAGCAATCGCTCGATGCCGCCTTGCACTTTCAGCCCAGCTTGTCATGGTTCGAATCGCGCGCGCAAGGTCTGACCATCGACGATGACGCCGCCCACGTCGCGCTCGCCAGCGGCGAAATGCTTCAGACGGATCTCGTCGTCGGCGCGGATGGCGCGCATTCCTGGGTTCGCGCGAAAATGGGCGCAAAGGTGGATCGGCGGGATTATCGTCAGACGGGCGTCGTCGCCAATTTCAAGGCGGAGAAGGCGCCCGGCGAGGCGGCGTATCAATGGTTCCGCGACAGCGAAATCATTGCTTTATTGCCGATGCCGAACGATCACGTCTCCCTCGTCTGGTCCGCACGCACGGAACACGCGGACAAGTTGCTCGCGCTCGATCCCGCGCAACTTGCCTCGGAAGTCGAACACGCAACGCAGAACATGCTCGGCGCGTTGGATTGCGTGACGCCCGCGCAAGGTTTCCCGCTTGCGTTGCAGACGGTCGACAAGCTGATCGCGCCGCGCGTCGCGCTGGTCGGCGACGCCGCGCATCTGATTCATCCGCTCGCGGGCCAGGGCATGAATCTCGGCCTGCGCGATGTCGCGGCGCTGGCGGATGTCATCACCAACAAAGAATCGTTCCGCAATCTCGGCAATCCGATTTTGCTGCGCTGCTACGAACGCGCCCGCCGCGAAGACATTCAGAAGCTGATGGTGGCGACGGACGGTCTTCAACGTCTGTTCTCGGTGCCTGGCACGCTGGCGCGCGCAGTGCGCAATACCGGCATGGCGCTGGTCAGCGCGCAGCCGCTCGTCAAGCGGTGGCTCGTGTCGGCGGCGCTCGGCTGAAACAATTTCCAAAGCCGGAGCGTAGTCAGTGCGTCCGGCGACAGACTCACAGGATATGGAATGAAACGCAAACTTCGCATCGCTCTTGCCGCAGTCACCGCGTCTGTTGCGATGCTCGGCATTGGCTGCACGGCTCAGGCCGATCAGACCACCGACAAGATCAAGGCCGCGCTCGAAGCGCACATAGATGGCAACACCCATCAAGAGCGTCGAGAAAACGCCGATTCCCAGCATCTACGAAGTGAATCTCTGCACCCAGATCATTTATAGCGACGCCACTGGCAACTACGTCTTCCTCGGCGATCTCGTCGATACGCGCACGAGCAAGAATATGACCGAAGCGCGCATGTCCGAGATCAACAAGATCGACTTTGCTAAGCTGCCGTTCGAGAACGCGGTGAAGGTCGTGAAGGGCAACGGCAGCCGCAAGATCGCGGTGTTCTCGGACCCGAACTGCCCGTACTGCAAACAAATCGAAAGCACCTTGAAGTCGATCGATAACGTGACAGTCTACACGTTCCTGTATCCGTTGCTGTCGCCAGATTCGACGGCCAAATCGAAGTCGATTTTGTATTCGAAGGATCGTGCGATGACGTGAGAGGCTGGATGCTCGACCGCAAGGTGCCCGACCGCTGGCACCTGCGACACGACCGCCATCGACAAGAATCTGAAGCTCGACCATTCGATGAACATGACCGGCACGCCGACCGTGTTCTTCGTCGATGGCCGCCTTCTGCCGGGCGCGGTGCCTGCGGAACGGCTGGAGAAAGAACTGTCGGCTGCGCACTGAGCGCGGTTTCGATCACTGCACGGAGGCGCGAAAGCGCCTTCTGCGCTTTTGAGGCCGCGTTTCGCACAGGCGCACGCCTAGAACAAGAACAAAGGACAAGGCGATGAATTCACCCATGCAACCGGTGCGCTACAGCATCGTTCCGAAGAATCCGGCGGCGCATATGTTCGAGGTATCGCTGACCGTCGCGGAACCGGACCCGGCCGGACAGCGCTTCCTGTTGCTGGTATGGATTCCCGGCAGCTACATGATCCGTGAGCTCGCGCGCAACATCGTCACGTTGCAGGCGTTCATTCAATGCGGCGGTGCGGCGCGTGAGCATCGAAAAGATCGACCAGCATGCGTGGCAGACCGCGCCGGTCAAAGGTCCGATCACGCTGCGCTACGAGGTCTACGCGTGGGATATGTCGGTGCGCGCCGCCCATTTCGATGACACCATCGGATTCTTCAACGGCACGAGCGTGTTTCTCGCGGTGGAAGGCCAAGCGGAAGCGCCGCATATCGCCGATATCCAGCCGCCGCAGGGCGGGGCGCATCGCAACTGGCGCGTGGCGACGGCGCTGCCCGAAGCGCTACGGCTTCGGCACGTACGCAGCCGCGAATTACGACGAACTGGCCGATTATGCCGTCACGCTCGGCTCGTTCACGGCGCATGGCGTGAACCATGACATCGTCATTTCGGGGCGCGTGATCGGGCTGGACATGAACCGGCCTGGCCGTCGATCTCAAGCGCATGTGCAAAGCGCAGATCACGCTGTTCGAACCGCGCACGAAGCGAGCGCGGATGGACCGCTACGTGTTTATGACCGTCACCGTCGCGGATGGTTATAGCGGGCTGGAGCACCGCGCATCGATGGCGCTGATCTGCAATCGCTCGGATTTGCCGGTGCAGGGGCGGCTGGAGATGACGGACGGGTATCGCACTTATCTGGGGCTGTGCAGCCACGAATACTTCCATACGTGAAACGTGAAGCGCATCAAGTCGGCGGCGTTCGCGCCGTACGACCTGTCGCAAGAGAATTACACGACGCTGCTCTGGCTGTTCGAAGGCTTCACGTCTTATTACGACGACTTGATGCTCGTGCGCACCGGCCTGATCAGCGCGGGCGATTACTTCAGTCAGATCGGCAAGACCATCGGCGGTGTGTTGCGTGGAAGCGGGCGTCTGAAGCAATCTGTCGCGCAGAGTTCGTTTGATGCCTGGGTCACCCGATGAAAACGCGCCGAACGCTATTGTCAGCTATTACCAGACAGGCTCTATGGTTGCGCTGGCTTTCGATTTGACGATCCGCGCGCAAACCGATAACCGCAAATCGCTCGGCGATGTGATGCGCCTTCTATGGCGGCGCTATGGCCGCGATTTCTATCAGGGCAAGCCGCGCGGCATCCTCGAAGAAGACGTAGAAGCGCTGTTTGCCGAAGCGACCGGCGCGGATTGCACGCTGGCCGTCGTTCACGACGGCGGCGCGACGCAGAAAGCACAGGGCTTGTCGGCGGGCGATGTGCTCGTCGCCACATCGATGGCCTGCGGCGCGTCACCGGCTCGAATCTCGATGCGCTGCTGTCGCGCTATCTGCTGGGCGCGAAAGTCGAAGTGCATTCTTTCCGGCGCGATGAACTGCGTCGCACGGAACTGAAAGTTCAATTCGCTCGGAGTGTCGCGCTACGCGCTGACGGCCATCGACGGACGCGGCCCGTCGATGGACGGAGATTTTCTCCTGATCTATATCCTTCCAGAGAGTTATTCGCACCAGATCGCAGAAGATGCGAGGAATGGAGTGGGAAAGGCGCCGGCGCTAATGGCAAAGTTCTCAGAAATTGCGGAGGATTTCGATTTCATCTTGCGCAAGACGATTCCATAAATCGCTGCGAGTGTTTTCAACCAACCCCGGTCTTTTCAACGTCCTTTTTAAGTTCCCCCTGCGTCGCCGTCGCGAGAATCTGAATGTCACCGCGGTGCGGCATTTTGCGCGCCGAATGATACGGAAGTTGAAATGGCGACGACTTGATCAAACCAGCAACTTACGCGAACCCGAGCTCGCCGCAAGTCGTCGGGCTTTTAATTTCGAATAACGCGCCGCAAATTATAAGTTTTGAGGTTAATTGCCCCTGCCATCAATCCACCGATTTACTCTGCGATTTCCCGATTGGTCTGCGGCGCGTCGGCGCTCCATGGCCCACGTCCGCGCGTCCGACTGCGTTGATGCCGCCGCGAGCGTGGCGGGCGCGACCGGTTTGCCCACAAAAGCGTCAAAACCCGCTTTTCAATGGCTTCCGAGCGGATTTCTGAAACGTCGAATGCCGTGTAAGCCACCAAAGCGGCACCGTCTCTCGGCATGGCTCGCATGCGCTTGCCGATTTCGACGCCATGGATGTTTGGCAGGGAGATGTCCAAGATAAACCATCTGCGGGCGCCAATTTTCGAACAGGCACAGCGCCTGCTTGCTGTTCAACGCGCTTTTAGCATCGAAACCTTTGATTTCAAGAACGGCGACCATGCTTGCGACCACGTCTTCATATTCATTAACGACAAGCACTTGCCTCGTGCCAATTACAGGGAGCGCGCTGCGCGTCCACTGTTCATAGCGAACAAATTTATTGAGTGGCGAATCCATAACTCTCCGATCCATTCCTTCATGTTCACGACGTCGACATGAAATTGGCGAAGCATTTGCAAGAAATGGGCCGTTTTATAAAGACGAAGACGTGACGTGGCGAATGGCTAAAATTTTTTGCGAAAAACGCACTTTCAATTCGATTTGCGCAATAATTAATTTTTCTGTCAAGACTTACCACGCAAATCCCATTAAAGTGAAAAGTTAGCGTGATGGCGCTATTGTCGTTGGTCGCGCGGAAATTTTGAAATCGGGAAGGAAATTTCTAAAAATTTTGCAACAATGCGCGGTTGCATTAGCTACTTCTGTAACCAAAGTAAACAGGTCTGGTGCGCCTTGTGAGATAGGTGCCAGAAATGTTTTTTTAAAGCGTATCTGGGAGAGCGAAGCTTAATTCTTCAAGAGCGAGACCGAAACGCGCTTTCTCGGATGTGGGCTTACGGCAGCATCGCTGGAGAACATGAACAGTCAGTCAGACGACTTGCGACAGTCAACGCAGGATCGCCAATTTCATAATGAAAGACAAGAACGCGCATGACAAAGGGTCGCTCAATGAGGCGTCTTTCGGGGCGGTCCGCGACGCATTCGTGAAGCTCGTTGATGTGATTTGCCGCCGAACCCCGCGAGCGCTTTCGGTGTTTGTCGCGTCTCCCATTATTTTCATGGGTCTTGGCGCACGATCGCCGCGTGCGGTGAATGTGAACCGTGCATCGTCAGCGGACAACCCTGGATCAAGCCGAACATCATTCTTGGACAAGAGGGCGCGAGACGCCAACGTCTAAATCGAAAAAAGCACGATTCGCCGAAGCCTTGCGGCTGAGTCAGCCGATCGTGCTTCGCGACGGCAGCTTCTTCGGCAATTTATGTCTTGTCGCGTCTCCCGCAAACGCTGCCGCCAATGCCAGCCTCCGCGGCTCAGCGGCCGCATTCGCCGATTTGGCCGCACTGCTGATTGGCCAAGCTCAAAGACGGGCCCAATGCGGAAATCGAATTGGCGGAAGCCACCGCTGCAGCGGACGAGGGGAAGCGTTTTGTGGCAGTTCTCGCGAACGATCTGCGAAGTCCGCTCGGCGCGGTGCAAGCGATTGGGCAAGCGGTCTCTGTGGCGCCCGATCGCGCAAACCTGCTTGCGATCGCAAAAACCTTGCTTGTCGCAGCGGCGCGGATGTCTGCCCTCATTGGGGATGTCTTAGACCTGGCTCGGGCCCGGCTTGGCGGCGGCATTCCGATGCGCTGGCAAGGTTGCACGGAGCTTGCCGACCAATTCGCGCAAATCGTGGAAGAGGCCCGCGCCGTACATCCGAACCAACCAATCAACAGCGACATCCAGATTGCGCGGACGATTGACCGCGACCCAACGCGGCTTCACAGATCTTTCAAAATTTGTTCGACAACACCTTTTCGCACGGCCTGCCCGGCCAGCCCATCGCGGTTGTCGCCAGAACAAGCGGAGCGGAATTGGAGCTTCAAGTCGCAAACGAAGGGACGGAGATTGATCCAGAGATGAGCGCGCGTCTTTTTCGAACCGTTTTGGCGGGCGAACGGAAAGGTTCGACCGGAAGGGCTGGGGCTTGGCTTGTTCATCTGCCAGCACATTGCTCGTCAGCATGGCGGCCATATCCGAGTCGAGTCGGCGGCCGGCACGACACCCTTTGTTTTGACAATGCCGGCTTCTCGTTCCTGACCGGTAGGTCTCATTGGGCGGCCAGGGTCGCCAGCGACGTCATGAAAGAGGGTCGGGGTTGCAGATTTGTTGCGAACGAGCAGTCCGCGCAAGCGGGGGCCTTCCCGGGGTGGTTGCCGACATTGATTTCAGCAGGTTTCTTTCGCGGGAAACGCATGGTTTCCGCCGCCCTCACGAAGCGCCGATGTCTAGCCGATAACATTTGTTGATGGGTTGGCAGACGAGCGAGCCTTCAGATACGAAAACACATTGGACATGAAAAAAACAGAATTTTGAATTATGGGTGATGCTCGCCGAGCTGCGCGACGCAAGAGCGCTTGCAGAGCAAGCTGCAAAAACTCTTCGAAGAGAAGAACTCGAGATTGAAGAGCTTCGAAGCTCCTCGCTCGCCGCCATTCAGGAGGTCAAAAGGCGATCTCCGTCCTCGCTTCAAAATGCGCAGGCGCTTGAAGATGCGGTCAATCGCTTGGTTTCCCCAAAGTATTTGTCTCTGGCGGCGAGCCTTCGAGAGTGCGCCCAACTTGCGGAAAACTTGGAGCCGATCATCGAACAAGCGGATAGCGACCACTCCGAATCGGGAGTGGTGGAAGCCGCCCGACACTTGCGGGAATTCGCGAGAAACTTTGCGTCGCTGCGACAGCTCGCGCAGGCGGCGGCGAAGAACAATGAGGAGGCGCTCGATTGTTTGCGTCAGATTCGAGCCGTGGTCGCGCTGATGTGAGTCGTCGTTTTGCTTGACTCGTCGTTCTTTTCAGTCTCTTTTTCGGCTATACCCCCGACGCACCGCTTTGCGGTGCATGCGCGGTGCGCTCAAAAAATGAGAAAACCGAGCGAAATAGAGACGCCGTCTCGGCGTCCTCGTCTAGCCGAAATCTGTCAACCTCGATCGCTTTTCCCGAGAAGACGAGGTCGACGTGATTCTCGGAAAGCGGAACGCTTGAATGAGACTCTGCGCGCAGAGTCGTTGATTTCAGAACGGAGAGGCCGCTCCGAGCGGGCTCGCAAGCCATCCATTCACGCAGCGTGGGCGCTGATCCGATCGCATCCGCCTGTGCGAAATCGCTGTCGCCGATTTGCGAGGCTTGCCCAACCAGTTCCCACAGAGCGTTCAATTTCTCCGACATGTCTCTTTGCGTCGCGGCGATCTCCGTGAGCAAGTTGATGGCGGATTCCTTGCCGAACAGGCTGTCTGGAAGCTCTTGGGAAGAGATCTCGGCATGGGCGAAGCGGGGCACGGTCGCGATCTCAATGGCCAAATCGATGGCGTCCGTTGGCGTCGCTCCGGGCCGCATCTGAGCAGTCAGTCAGCGCAAGCGCGTCATTCTGCGATTCACAAGCTGCAGACTCACATGCCCGCGACTCCAACCAGCAGGATCGATGCTTTGCTCAATCATAGTCTCGTTCCTTCTGAAAGCCGTGCGGTTTGCTGCGATTGATCGCAGCTGTCGGATCTTTTTCGCGCCCAATTTGAAAAGGCGCATGACCGCCGACCGCGCGCTCGGCAATAGCCGCTTCGCTGTTTGCGACGCGACGTGCGCTGCGTGTTGCGCCCTCGTCGCTGAAGACAAGCGCGCGCGGGATGGCGCGTTCCTTTGGCCTAAGCGCGCTTGCGGCGCGCCTGTGCCCTTCGCGCCGACGTCGGAGCGGTCGCCGACGGCAATGAGATCCTCCCGAGAGCGCAAAATCCAGCGTCGTGCTTTTCGCGCGGCTTCGGCTCATGCTTCGCGCCAGGCTCTTGACGATGTCGTCGCGAGCTTGCCGACCTCAGGCAGAAGGTGAGATTCTGTGTCCGCGCGGATCACGGCGCGGCGATTGACGTGCAACGCGGTCGCGAAGCGAGACCGGCTTGCCGCGACGTAGTCCATTGAACCAATGAAATTATACTGATCTAAGGGTGCATGGGCAAAATGAATCTGACTGAAGCCGAGCGCGAAGAACTGCTGTTGATGCAGCGCAGCCGAACGATGGCCGTTGGCCAGGTGAGGCGAGCGCGGTTGATCCTGCTGCTCGACGAAGGGGCCTCGCGCGGGGCGATCATGAACGAACTGCGATGCGATTCGCGTTTCATCGCCACATGGCAAACCCATTTTGCCGATGAGCGTCTGGTGGGCCTGTACGGCAGGCACCCAGGTCGTGCGCCACGCCGTGACCTGGCACGGCTTGAAGCGCGAGTGCTCGACTACATGCTGCGGCGCAAACCGGCCGACGGCTCAACGCACTGGAGCAGCCGCAAGTTGGCCGCGCAGCTGGGCGTGCCCTTCATGACGGACGGTTCAACGTGTCTGGCGCAAGCACGACATTCAGCCGCATCGTCTCTCGATACCCACATGGTGTCCAACGATCCTGAACCGATCCCCAAAGGTTGGACTCAACCGTGAGGAGTTTATGGAAAATACAAAGAGCAGACAAAGCTCTGCCGCCGCCAAGGATTATTGCTCAGGCCATCTCAGCCTGAGGGCCGTTGCGAAGCGTCACGCTGTTGACGTTTCATCACTCAGGCAATGGCTGGCAGGGCGGATTCAACCGGTCGTCGTCGCAACACCGGATTGTTGAACAGATTTTAGGTATTCGTCCAGGGCTTGTCTTCCAATCAAGCGTTTTCCGGGGGCCTGGAATTCAGTGCATTGGCAACGGCTTGGATTTCCCGAACGCTCCACCGGGACAGGTCTGTACCTTTTGGACAGTATTGTCGTAGAAGGCTATTGGTGTTTTTCATTCGTGCCACGCTGCCATGGACTGTGCGGGTCGGCAAAGAATACCTTCACGCCGGACTCAACAGTGAAGCGGGCATGATCGGATAGCTCCTTGCCACGATCCCGGATCAATGATCGCCACAACTCAGCAGGCAAGTCAGTCACGGTCTTCTTGAGTGCGTTGGCCATCGTGACAGCCCCGTAGCCGGCCAGCGCGGGGCCGTTTTTCGTGCGCGGAATCAGTCCATAGCCTTT
>LELG01000100.1 GCA_001045575.1 Candidatus Burkholderia pumila | reverse complement strand
GACGCACTGGAGCAGCCACAAATTGGCCGCGCAGCTGGGCGTGCCCTTCATGACGGTTCAACGTGTCTGGCGCAAGCACGATGTTGCCGTTGCCGCTCTCGCCGGGGTGCACCGAGAGGAAAGTCATCGTTTAAATGGCGTGAGGATATGTAAGCAAGGCTTACGCAGCGTTATGAGCACGTCATAAGCACACGTGCTACCGTCACCGGCCATCATCCATTAATGTTTCCGATGTCCACGCAAGCCGCCTCACCCGTCATCGCATCGAACCAGCGCCACCGCATCTTCGCCGGTCTCATCCTGGCGGTGATCCTTGCCGTGCTCGATCAGAGCATCGTATCGACGGCGCTACCTGTAATCGCGGGCGAATTCGGCGGACTTGATCACCTCACATGGGTCGTCGCGTTCATGCTCACTTCGACGGTGAGCGTGTCGCTCTACGGCAAGCTCTCGGACATGTACGGCCGCAAGCCGTTCTTTGCGATCAGCATCATGGCGTTCGTGCTGAAGCGCGAGATGGCGAACCTACCCGCATCGTTCGATACACAAGCGCTGCGCAATCGCGGCCATGCCGCGATTGCGCAGATGAACTCATCGCAGCAAGCGCAGATCGTGGCGGCTCTTATCGCGTGGCCATTGGCGCGAGTCTGATTGCGGGCGGCGTGCTGATGTTCATCGGCTTTCTTTTACGGTGCTCAGTCTGAACTGGCGTCGGCCTGAAGCCTAGAATTTGTGCGTCATGCCGAGCACGACGCCGCGCGCATAGGCGCCAGGCGCAGTCGGAATGCCGCTGTATTGCGTGCTGTCCAACGTGTAAGACGCCTTGTTTGTTATTGTCGATCAGGCCGGCCGCGGCATAGAGGCTCGTCGCTTTCGACAGAAAGTATTCGTAGACGAGACCGATCTGCTGCGCGTCGTTGCCCTTGCCGCTGCGATCGTGCGCAAAGCCGTACATCACAGACACCATGTTGAACGGGTTGAGCAGATACGAAGTCCGATGCCTTGTAGATATCGAACTTTTCGCTCTGGTCCGTCTGCCGTTCGTTCTGGTACGCGAGATAAAGCCGCACATTTCACTCGCGATAACCTGCCGCCGCGCGCCATACCTTCTGCGCGGACGTCCCCGTTGCATTGCCCTGCGATCCATAACCGGCCGACACGCGGAACGGCCCGTTCACGTAACGCGCGACCACGTTATAGAGGCGTAGGCCGTTGCTCGGTTTCGTGGTCTGATCGCGCAAGGAGATCATTGCTTGCGCGGTCAGACCGTAAAACGTTGGCGCGAGATACGTGATTGCATTGCTCACACACACGGTCACTTCCTGAAAATTATTGATCGGCGATGCAATGCTTTTTACCGCCGTCGGATCGATTTCGCCATTCAGAAAGAGATATTCGGGCTTCTTCTGCCGGCCCACGCGCAATTCACCGAACGGCCCTGACACGCTGATCTACGCAAGCCGATTTCACGCAGCCGTTGCGTCCGTCGCCGCACCCGTTACTCCGGAAAAACCTGCTCCAACTGAAAATTGACGTGATATCCGCCGCGATATCCTCACGTCCCTTCAAACACCATAAACGGTTGCAAAGAGTCCGCTCGATACACCGCACGCCACGCCGGCCCATTCCCTGCATTCTGATATTCGATGCCGTTATTGACCACGCCATACAGCGTAATGAACGATTGCGCATGAGCCTGATCGATCGCGCACGCAGATACAACGGCGAATGCGCAGGCCATCTTCTTTCTCATCGTGTCTCCGGATGGTTTTCTAGTCCATTGAACCGTATGAATTGCACTGGATTCGTCGAGTTGAATCGGAATACTTCTACTTCAATGGGACAGCCTGCTTGTTGTATTGACGGATGTAGCGCATGAGCTTCTTGTCGAGGTCTCGGGTGCTGTTGAATATCCCGCGCGTGATGACGTCTCGCTAGATGCGGGCAAACCAGTTCTCGACCTGATTGAGCCATGACGAATACGTTGGGGGTGTAATGGATTGAGACGTTCGTATGATTAGCCAGAAAAATTTGAACGACGTCCGTTTTGTGGCTGCTCACGTTGTCGCAGATCACGTGAAGCTCCTTTCTGGCGGGCTGCGCTGATACCACCTCGGTGAGAAACGCGACGAACTGGACATTGGTATGTCGTGGAGCAGTCTTGTCCAGCACTTCGCCGGCGGCGACATTCAACGCGGCAAACAAACTCCAGGGTCCGTTGCGTTTGTTATTCGAAGCCATGCGATTGCGTACAGTCCTCGTCAATGGATCGCCGGGCATCGCAATTGCGAACGGACGAATCTCAGATCAACGTCATAGAGGAATGTGAGTATGAAGAAGAACCGAATCGTCGCGGCATTGCATTGTTGTGCGCGAGCATGGGACTGGCTGCTACGGCATCGTTCGCGCAGCCCGCGCCGGGCCACCCGGGCAGTCCCTGTCACGATCAAATGCATGGCGATCAACGCAGCGGCCCCGGTCATAGTCCGGCTTCGGCAATGAACGATCACGGTCCTGTACACGGCCCGGAACATGTGGACAACGGTCCGCGTCATCCGGACTGGCGTAAGGACGAACGCCAGTCGAATGACTATCGTGATCACGAATATGTCGTCGATAACTGGCACGAGCGCGGTCTGCGTAAGCCGCCGCGCGGTTATATCAGTGGGTGGCGTCGGCGGGGATTATCTGCTGGTCGCGGTGACGTCGGGATCATTGCTCAGGTCATCCTTTCACAATAGTCGCCTGTGCTGACGCGGCGCGGCTCGTCGGATAAAGACGGGCACGCCGCGGAACGCGTTTTGCGCGGTCTCCGTTCGTACCCGTTCTTTTTACGGAGGCAAGTCGATGAAAACAGCCAGCAAACTCGCCTTCTCGCTTCTGACGCTGAGCCTTGCAGGCGGCGCCGCATATGCAGCCGCGGATCAGACAGTGCCCGGCGCAGCGCACGGCGCAAACAACGCAGGACCCGCCACACCCCACGCGCCGCCTTCGGACAAGAGCGACAATATCGGGGCCGGACAAACCGGTGCGGGCGGCACGGCAAACGGCAACAGCGCCGCAGGTCCGGGCACGCAGCCGGGCGCAGGCGGCATGCAGCCGCGTATGGACAAGAGCGACGGTGACGCTTCGACGCACGGCCGTTCAACGAGCGGCAACGCGCAAGGCTTCTGATCTGCGCCGCAGGCACGTAAGCAAATTCGAGCCGGATGCCGCCCGGCTCATACACCATCTCTTCGGACCTTTGGCGAGGAGCTCAAGCGCGAACTCGATGCGCGTGCCCGGCCACTTCCCGATGCGCTCGGCGATCTCGTTCAACGCTTCTTCGCTCTCCACGCGTAACGCAAGGTGATGCAGCCCAATATTCGATCTTCGATCGAATTCGACGGGCTTTTCCTCGTTTTTCAGTTGCCACAAGGTCACGAGAAGATGTCCGTCGGACACGAACACCGCCGGATAATTGGGCTGCTCGCCGACCTGCTTCCACCCGAGACAATCGATAAAGAAATCCCGCGTCTGATTGAGATCGCGCACGGCACGGTCAATCCGATGTGATCGATACCGCGTGTGAGTGACTTCTCCGTCATGGCGTTGTCTCCTTCGTTAAACATGTGACTCACATGAAGCTAAATAACTATACGCGCGCGATTCGATGGTTACGCCAGAATCGCTTGCTTTTGGCGTCCGATGCGACACTTACTCAGGTATTTCGAGCGGTTTCGTCGGACATTCGATTTCGTCGAGGAGGTGCGCCAATGCAATACGACGAACAGAAGTTGCAGGACTTCATGGGATGAATGGTCGGTAAATTCGGCGCTGTTGCAAGTGCTCCGCTCATTGCGCTGGGCGACCGTCTCGGTCTGTGTAAAGCGATGCGCGAGCAAGGCTGGCTGATCTCGGAGCAAGTGGCCGAACGCGCCAGTCTCGCCGAACAATACGTGCGCGAATGGCTCGGCGCGCAGGCGGCGTCGGGCTTTATTGCATACGATGCAGCATTGCTGCCGATATTAATTGGATAACGAAATGACCATGTTTTTCGCCGAAGACTCCAGCCCCACGTTTCACCCGGCTTTTTTCGATTGCGCCGAGGCCATGTTCCGCAGTCTTCCGAAGTACAAAGCAGCCTTCAAGACCGGACTCGGCGTGGACTGGCACGAGCATCATCCGTCCTTGTTCAAGGGCACGGAGAGTTTCTTCAGGCCGGGTTATGCGGCGCATCTGGTGCATGAATGGATTCCCTTGCTTGATGGGGTGCATGCGAAGCTCGATGCATCGGGCGCGCGTGTGGCGGATGTCGGCTGCGGATACGGTGCATCGACCATTCTGATGGCGCAGGCTATCCGAACGCGAGCTTCATCGGCTTCGATTATCACGGGCCGTCCCATCTATCTAATATGCGCGCAATGCGGCGGCGGAAGCGGGCGTGGAGGGTCGCGTCACGTTCTTCGATTGCCTGCACGACATGGGCGACCCGGTGAGCGCGGCTTCGCATGTGCTGCAATCGTTGAAGAAGGACGGTTCGTGGATGATCGTCGAGCCGTTTGCGAACGATCGTCTGGAAGACAATCTCAATGCGATCGGGCGCATGTTTTTATTCGGCATCGACAATGTATCTGTTGCGGCGGCGCGTCGCTGGCGCAGGAAGGGAAGATGGCGCTCGGCGCTCAGGCAGGCGAGGCGCGGCTGAAGGACGTCGTCACGAAAGGCGGCTTTACGCGCTTCCGGCGTGCGACCCAAACGCCGTTCAATCTCGTCTTTCACGCGCAGGCGTGATTTTCTAAAATCGTTTGAAAGTCATTTCACGGCGGGCTCTATCAAGCGGCGACGTTAAAAGTAGAATGGGCTCCATCGCAAGCCCGTCAACGCGAAAGGAGCCAGCCATGTCCATTTTCTCTGTCGCCGCCGCCGCGTCCACTCATGCCGATGCACTCGTGAAGCTGCAGACGCTTATCGTCGATCAAGGTCTGACGAAGCGCAGGCACGCGAAGCCCTTGCCGCCAACTTCGCTGACCTCACGCTGCCGCCCCGACGGCCGCAGGGCGTTGCGGGGCCGCTGGAGGCGTCGAAAGTGTTTCATGCGGCCGGTGCCCAATATTCACGCTTCAGTGGAACAGATGATCGTCGCGGGCGATCGCGTAATTACGCATCTGCGCTTCACGGGACATTTCACGGGCACGTTCAACGGCGTGCAAGGCAAGGGGCAGCCGGTCGATTTTATCTATCGCCACGGAATCTATCGTGTGCGCGATAGCAAGATCGCCGAGAACTGGCATCTCGAAGACAACCTGACGCTCTTGCAGCAGCTTGGGGTTGTTGCGAAGTAAGAAGCAAAACGTGCGACGTCTGTTGAAAGAACGCCGCGCGTTGGTTACAGGCTTATGCGCAAAGCGCCGGATCACTTACACTGTCGCGTCCAGTTTCGACGCGGCCCGCGAAGCGGCGCACGAACGCGCTGTCCGTGCTTACCTTCACTTCGACGTCGTCATAGCCTTCCACGACTTCCGGTGTGGCCACGTCGCGCGACCACCAGTGCTGCTGTGCCGTGATCTTGCCCGCGATGCGTCGCAAAAAGCCATTCGGCCCGTGCACGGTGAAGTCGAAGCCACCGTCCGTGTTCGCCGTCACGCGATCCGCCAGGCGCTTTTTCGCTTCGACGAGTATAAGTGCGCGGGGCATCGGCGCTGCCGTTGTGGTAGAGCAGGAACACTGCACCCGCGCTGCCCGTGTTGACGAAATCGAACGACACCGCACTCTTCGATGCATCCGCATGCGCGCGCACGAACAACTCATACGGCAAGGCACGCGACGGCCGCACGCCCGGTTCCTGCGCGGGCAGTGCCTGCGACGAAGGCGGCGTCGGCTTATAGTCAAGATAGGCGCATCTTGTCCGGCGGTGCGTAGCCGGTCGTGACGGGCAGCGTCGGCAGGTTGCGGTTCGGATTGCGGAAGTTGAACCGCCGCACACGGCGCGGTGCCACGGCGTAACGTTCGGCTCCGCCAGATTATGGCGATGCCAGAAGCGCTTCTGAATGAAGCGGATGACGGACGTGTGATCGAACGTCTCCGAGCATACCCAGCCGCCGCGCGACCACGGCAAGACGATCAGCTTCGGCACGCGCGCCGAGGCCATAGATACCCGTTGCATACTTCTCGCTGCCCGGAAACACTTCGTTCTCGATGCTCACCGTCGACAGGCCGTTGGCGCTCGACATCGGCGGGAACGGCGGGACGATGTAGTCGAAGAAGCCGTCGTTTTCGTTGTAATTGATTGATGAGCAGCGCGGTCTTGCTCCACAGGTCCGGGTTCGACGTGAGCACCTGCAAGACCTGATCGATGTACCACGCGCCGTAGTTCGCGGGCCAGTTCGGATGCTCCGAGAACGCCTCCGGTGCGACGATCCACGAGACCTGCGGCAACGAATTGCTCTGCACGTCCTGCTTGAGGATGCGGAAATAGTCGTCGCCCGTCACGGCGCTCGTGCCGCGGCGCGCACTGCTTTCTCATACAGCGCGCTGCCCGGCTGCGCGTTCTCTGATACTGCGTAAAGTAGAGCAACGAGTTATCGCCGTAATTGCCGATGTACGGATCGTCGCCGGTCCAGCCCCACGAGCCTTTTGCATCGAGTCCGGTGCCCGCGTCCTGATAGATCTTCCACGAAATGCCCGCTTTTTCCAGCACTTCCGGGAACGTCGACTAGCCATAGCCCGCTTCCGCATTGTCCACGACCGGACCGCCGCCCGTGCCGTCGTTGCCGACGTAGCCGGTCCACATGTAGTAGCGGTTCGGATCGGTCGAGGTGTTGGTCGAGCAGTGGTACGCGTCGCAAATGGTGAAGGCGTCGGCGAGCTGATAGGGAACGAGATGTCGTCGCGCTTCAGATACGACATCGTCGTCGTGCCCTTTGCGGGCGCCCATTGGTCATAACGGCCGCCGTTGAAGGCCTGCTGACCCGTGGGCCAGTCGTGCGGCAGGTCTTCGATGAACGCAAGGCCAAGCAAGATTAGCCGTATCCGGATGGAACACCGTGTTGCCATTCCGGAGTTTGACGGCGGCTTTGTCGTCGTAACCGCGCACGCCGCGCAGCGTGCCGAAGTAATGATCGAACGAACGGTTTTCCTGCATCAGCACGACGATATGCTCGATATCCTCGATCGAGCCATGCCGGTTGTTTACGGGAATCGCGAAGGCCTGACGGATGTCCAGCGGCATCACATTGAGGGCGGTTGCTGCGCCGGCGGCTTCCATCGCTGCACGCAAGAATTCACGGCGAGTCTCGTTTGTCATTTGGATCGTGGAGAGTTGGCTGTTTACGCTGTTACGATGCTTAGTCAACCGTATTAATCACGGGAGCGCAAGCGCATCGAATGTTTGATTAATGGCGGCGACGTGTGTGTCGCTCTGTCCGCCGATCGTTGCCTGACGCGCCCAGTCTCGAAGTTCGTTCGATTGAATCGACTGCGATGTCTCGCTGACGCTTGCCTTTGCCGAAGGAGCAGGCGTGGTGTCGTCGTGCACGTTATCGCATGCTGAAACGATTGCGCACGCGCACATAACGAAACACGCCACCGGCATGAAGGAGCGGTGGCAGGCTGATGCTGTTGGCATGGTGTCTCCGGCGCATGCACTGATCAAGAGAGCGCTCGAAGATTACTTTTCCTGCATGTAAGCAATGTGACCGGGCCGCAAAGTATCATCGCGGGTTGTAAGCGATACTGCTCATCTTTCATCGACATACATGCAAAAAGCTTTCAGTGAAGCCGAACGCAATGCGATCTATCGCGCCATCATAGAACGCCGCGACATGCGCCACTTCGTCTCCGGCGACATCGCGCCCGAGATCATGCAAAGGCTCATCGATGCCGCGCTGCACGCGCCCAGCGTGGGCTTCATGCAGCCGTGGCGCATCGTGCGCATCACGAGCCAAACGCTGCGTGAACGCCTGTACGAAGCGGTAGAACGTGAACGCCTGCTCACCGCCGATGCGCTCTGCGCACGCCGCGATGCTTTCATGAAGCTTAAGGTCGAAGGCATGCGCGATTGCGCAGAAGTTCTGGTGATGGCGCTGATGAATGGACGCGACGCACATATATTCGGACGCCGCACCTTGCCGGAGATGGATCTCGCATCCGTCGCGTGCGCCATTCAGAACATGTGGCTCGCGGCGCGTGCGGAAGGCATCGGCATGGGATGGGTGTCGTTGTTCGATCCGGCCGAAATCGCCCAATTGCTCGATATGCCCGAAGGCGCGCGTCCCGTTGCGATACTTTGCGTAGGACACGTCGAACGCTTCTACGATGCGCCCATGCTCGAAACGGAGACCTGGGCGGCGAGGCGGACCATCGAAGAATGCGTGTTCGAAAACCAGTGGCCGCGTTAAGATGATTTGCATCGGATCAAAAGCGTTCGAGCATGCTGAATTGCACGCCGCGTACGGGCGCGCCGCCGTATGAAGGCCTAAGTCCCGCCCGTTACGTTCACGCCGCGCAGCGTGAAGGTCGCGTCGCCGCGATTGCGCAGCCAGCCCGCGCTCGCATAGAACAGCGTGCGCTTCGATATATCGTATTCGCCACATCGCGCTGAGCTGGTCGGCGTCGTTGTCGCCGCCGGAACGGTCGCGCGCATACGGTATAACCGAGCGATACGCGCAGGTCCGGCGCGAACGCATAGAGCGCGGATACGGAAGCGCCATCGCCATTGAAGAACGCGAGGAAGCCGGTCAGCTTTCCGTAGGTGTAGGACGCGCCGCCCAGGTTCGAGCGCAATATGCCATCGCCATTTGTCTGCTGGTGCGCGTAGAGCACGCAGAACGGGCCATGCCGATAATCGCCGTCTAGTCCGTTGCCGTCCGTCGAGCCATCGCGCAAGGCGGCTTGAAGCGTCATCGAAACGCCGTACACGCATGGCGACAGATACGTGATCGCGTTGCTCTGATACGGCGTGATCTTCGAAAGATTGTTCAATCCCGATGTGATGATGCCCGCGCCGAACGCATCAAGTTGGCCTTTGAACGGGATGTAGATAGGCGAATACTGACGCCCCGCTCTCACTTCGCCCCACGCGCCGACCCACGCCTGACGATTAAAGATGGTGTTGCTCGTGGCGAGCGTGCCATCGGCGGAACTGAAGCCGTTTTCAAGCTCGAACAGAATCCTGTTGCCGCCGCCGCTATCTTCCGCGCCGCGCACGCCCCAGCGCGAGCCCGCGATACGCGCCCGGGTCCATGCGCGCGACATAGCCCGCGCCCGGATTGGTGACTTCGATACTCGTATCGAGCGTGCCGTAGAGCGTGATCAAGCTTTGCGCGCAGGCGGGCAGCGCGTAGCTTGCGAGCACGATGACGGCGGCGGGAATAAAAGGGAAACGCAAACCAGAATCTCTTTTAACCAAACGGTGAAACAGCGTATTGTAATTCGAGATGCGTTTCCGGCTGATTTTACGTGACTAACCAAACTCCGATCCGTCTTTATGCAATAAGCGTTCAACGGAGCTGGGGCTCATCATATCGATGTCCGAGTACGTCGTCACGCCTTCATGCTTGCGCGAGCTGACTTCGAGATAACGCGCAGTCTGCGCGGATCGATTGATCATGTGATGCCCGTTGCCGGTGCCTTTGGGAAACGTCGCACAGCCCGCACGCAGCAGCGTTTCGCCTTCGTCTTCGATCAGCACGAGTTCGCCTTCGAGCACATAGACGAACTCGTCCTCATGCGAATGCCAGTGCCGCTGGCTAGACCAGCTTCTGGGCGGAAGCATCATCAGATTGACGCCGTAATCGTGCAGGCCGCCGGCATCGCAGACGCCGGCGAACGCGGTCCGTGCAGGGTGGCGCGTGCTCCGGCGGATAGCCCGAACCTTTGACTTGCGGCACATTGGCGACGTCGATCTTTGGCATGATTTCAAGCGTCCCTGAGTTGAGCAAGCGATTTACGCTGCTAGCCTTCTGCGTCGAAGTTGTCATCCGCCAGCCAGCGTTTGAAGCCTTTTTTGATGCGCGGCCAGTCGCGGTCGATGATCGCATACCACGCGGTATCGCGGTTGCCTCCCTTGTAGACGATCGCGAAGATGCCTTCGAACTCGAAGCCAAGTCTCACCGCGGTCTTTCTCGAAGGCGCATTCAGGCTGTCGCACTTCCATTCGTAACGCCGGTACTTCAGGTCATCGAAGACATAGCACATCAGCGCGAAGGTGCCGACTGCTTTTTCGTTAGCGCGATCAATCACCGTGTAGTGCAGCGGATCAGCCGAGGCGACGGTGATGGCGCGCAGTCCACGACCAATGCGAATGCGCCGCGAAACGGGGACGGCAGCGGCTTCATCCTCGTCTTCGGATGCGGCGTCTTCGGCGGCGACGGCGGCTGCTGGTTCGGCTTCGGCTTCGGCTTCGGCTTCGGCTTCGGCTTCGGCAATTACGACTGCATTGCATTGACGACGACTACGGTGGTGAACGGCAGCGCGGCGGGCGCGAGCACGTCGTCC
Source organism: Candidatus Burkholderia pumila (assembly GCA_001045575.1). Taxonomy (GTDB): domain Bacteria; phylum Pseudomonadota; class Gammaproteobacteria; order Burkholderiales; family Burkholderiaceae; genus Caballeronia; species Caballeronia pumila. The sequence goes on along the minus strand of LELG01000100.1, from coordinate 468 downwards.
TCGACGGCCACGACGCCTGCATCGGCCGCAAAATTTTTCTACGGCGCGAACAGCCACAACAACGAAGGCGGCGCCTACGACATATCGAGCATCGCGCTGCAACTCAGACAGTTGCAGGATCTCGGCGCGAAGGTGTACCGCAACGAAGTGTTACAACACGGGCTCGGCGAACACGCTCGCGGGCATCGCGCAGACAATGGCGGCGGGCGGCGTGACGGTCTATCCCGTCATGCTGTCGAACATCAATTTCAACAGCGAAAGCGATGCCTACGCCGCGGGGCTTTGTTGCGCTCGGCCAGGCGACCGCGACCGGACCGTGTACCGCTTCCCCTATTACGAAGCTGGGTTTTACCCACAAGTTACGGACCTGAATTAAAGATGCGGAACATGTAGGTGATTTCGTGCAAGACGAGGAAGCCTCGCCAGATGACCGTGGCGCCGGGTGGTGGATCATGAAGGCAATTCCAG
>LELG01000010.1 GCA_001045575.1 Candidatus Burkholderia pumila | reverse complement strand
CTTTACATCTTTGGCAACCGGCGCTGCGATCGGATAAAGATCCTCGGCTGGGATGGCAGTGGTTTCTGGTTCTTATTGAAACGATTGGAAACGAGCCACTTCATCTGGCCTGACAACAAGGCTGACAAACAGCGGGCCCGCCCAGGAAGACACGCTGAAGACGACGGTTGCCGCGCACAAGCGCAAGAAGCGCGGTCATCGCAAGTTGCTAGATCCTAGTCTGCCGCGCGAGGTCGTGCGACACGAACTGCCCGAAAAGCCGAATGCTTTTGCACGAACGATGGCACGCGCTCCTCGAGATCGGCAATTGGCCTATCTCAAACAACCCACAATCCTTGTGAAAACGCGATTCGCCCTTCGTCGTTGAGCGCCGCTCATGGCTTTTTAGCGACACGGTTGTGGGGCAAACGCAAGTGCAAACCTCGCCTGATCGAAACGTGCAAAGCCGGGGCATCGATCCCTACCGTTACCTTCACTGGCTGTTCCAATGCCTTTCTCTGGCGAAGAACGTTGACGACTACGACGGGCTGCTTCCTTGGAAGATGCCCGCAGATCTCCGCTGACCTGCTTCGCTACCACACCTCAAGTGCTCTGCCATCGCCCTCAAAGAGGCTTCAGTCGTGGACCGCTATCCTCAAGCGCCATTCGACGCATGCGAATCCAGGGAGCTTCATCATGAAGAACACATTGATCAGCGGTTTAGTGCTTTCAGCCTTGCTGGCGGCCACACCCGCTTTTGCGCAAACAAGCTATGGTGGAAAGTCGCGCACCGAAGTGAAAGCCGAACTGGCCAGCACTCGCCGCGCAGATGATTTCGATGCCGTCAACTCGCTGAGCTATCCGCAGTTGCGTCCGTATCAGGAACGGCATGCGCAGCAGCAACGCGTCGATGCACGGACGGCGTTCGTTAAGCGAGAATAGCAGGAAGGACACTCCTCCTCCACCATCGAACAGAAGGTGGCTTCGCCCGGCATCTCCGCGCCGGGCGTTTTTTTATCGCGCTGTCTGCGTATGGCGCGATGTCAGATCATCACGGTCAGGCAGAACGTGACGGTGATGAGTGAAACGATCGTCGAGAAGAGAATGGCGCTCGAAGTCACGCCGCCTTCCCGCCGATAAAACTCCGCCAGCATGAACGGGCCGGTGCCGGTGGGCAGCGCGCTCAGAATGACGGCCGTCTTCGACCACAGCGGTGGCAGGCCGAACAGGTGAAACGCGAGCCACCACGTCAGCACCGGCTGAGCGAAGCTTGAGCGTGACGAGCGCGCTCGTCGTGCGCACGCTCTGCGTCTCGCCTTTCGCGCCGAGGAACAGTCCGAGCGCGACCAACGCGCACGGACTTGCCGAGCAACTTGAGCAACGCTTCCGCGCCGTCCAGCACATGCGCGCCCGAACCGTTGACCAGCGCGCCCGCGATCGGCGCGATCAGCAGCGGATTCTTCATCAGCGACAAACTCACGCGGCCGAGCGGCGCGGCGAAGTTCTTCTCCGTTTGCAGGCCAAGTTCGATCCGCACGATCGCGCACGCGAACAATCCGCACACGGTAATGATCGTTGCGATCACGGCTGGCGCGAGACTCTCCTTGCCGAACGCGAGCAGACACAGCGGCAGCCCGACGAAGCCCGTATTCGGATACGCGGTGTTGAGCCTGTCGATGCTCGCATCGGCGAGATGACGGCGCTGGATGAGCCGCACGATGAGCGTCACCACGAACACCACCGCCTACCCGATCCCGAACGCCTCGATGAACGCCGGCTGATCGAGCGCGCTCCACGGGTGTCTTCGTTACGATGTCGAACAGCAGCGCGGGAAGGGCTGGAGTTGATCCGGCAAGGGCATGACAGCGATAGGCTAGGGTTTATATGGAAAGCGTGAGCATACCCGTTGTCAAAAAGGTGAGCACATTCGGGGACTAATTTAACGGTAAGGCGCATGGCGGCGGGTTTCCTCACTGCTTGCAATGCATAGCGCTCACGTCGAGTCTCCGCAACACGACGCAACTGTTTGTTCGTAAATGACTTTTATGTGACGCGGCTGGCATGGAGTTTTCCGTGTCATCGGTGCAAGGAAGTCGCCGATTGCAGCAGGCATCTTTGGGTGAATCACGCCTTGAGGTGAGAGGTTTCGGGAGTCGCAGGAACGGTGCACGGCGCGCGTGATTCATCGCTCACGTTTCGTTCACGCTTGAGATGTAAATCCCGGAGAAACAAGCGGTTAAAGGTTCGGCGGCGGTCTAGTGTGTTCGCCACGGCAGGCGCAAAGAACCTCGGAGCGCACGCATTAAGGTGAGCCTTTCCGGAAGCGCAAGGTATCGGAACTAAATTTGCTTCTTTGATAGTCCTTCGATCAGAAACCCTACCTTCAAGGCCACATGAATATCAGACGACCTCTGACCTACGGCGCGGCTGCGCTGCTCGCCATCGGCGGGCTTGGCGCGTGTTGATGGCGTTCGCGGGGAACGGCGCACGCAAGAGCGGTAACACGTGCCCGAGCCGATGAAGGCCGTCGATCTCGATCGCTACCTCGGCCACTGGCACGAGGTAGCGCGCTAAGAAAACTGTTTCGAGCGAAACCGTTTCGAGCGCGGCTGCGAAGCCGCGCGCCGCGAGGACGGGCTGGTGTCGGTATCAATGGCTGTCATCAAGGTGGACTGAGCGGGCCGTACCGCTAATCGGAAGGGCGCGCGAAGATCGTTCCGGACTCGAATGGCACCAAGCTGAAGGTGTCGTTCTTCGGCCCGTTCTACGTCGGCGATTACTAGATCCTCGATCACGCCGATGACTACACCTGGTCCATCGTCAGCGAGCCGACCGGCCGCTATCTGTGGATTCTAACGCGCGAAGCGAAGCCGTCGGCGGAGTTGCGGCGGACGGCTGATGGAGCGCATAAAGGCGCTGGGTTACGACGTGACGATGCTGCGCGAGACGCAGCATCGCTGACCCTCAATCATCGATGGCCGCGTAGGTCAGCCGCTCGTATTCCTTTGCCAGCGGAAACGGCTCCTCCGCGCGGCGCTGAATCAGCATGATGCCGATCATATCCTCTACCGGATCCGCGAACCAGCTCATGCCGAGCGCATCCGGCCACGTGAACGAACCCATTGAGCGATATCCGGCGGGCAACTGCTGCGCCGGTTCATCGATGATCACCACGCCCAGCCCCGAAACCTTGCGCGCACCACACCGGATAACCGAACGCCGGAATCTGCCGCTGCGCGGGCGTCAGAAAATTCGAGCGCATCAGATCGACCCATTTGTGCGACAAAAGTCGCGGCCCGTTATGCGGTCCGAGCCCTGCAAGCGCCCGCGCTTGAGCAGCATGCGCGCGAACGCGAGATAATCGTCAGCGGTCGAGACGAATCCGTCGACGCTCTGGAAGCGCGAGGCATCGAGCCAGCGACTGTTGGACGGATGATCCTCGACGTACTGCTTGCCGTCTTCCGCGATCCCATACGACGTCGACAGCCGCTGTGCCTGTTCCGGCGTCACCCCGAACGTCGTGTCCTGCATGCCCAGCGGCTCGAAGATGCGCGTGCGGAAGAACTCGCCGAGCGGCATGCCCGACAGGCGCTGCACGAGTGCGCCGAGGACATCGGTGGAAATGCCTTACTGCCAGTGTTCGCCGGGATGAAACAACATCAGCGGCAGCGTGGCGACATGTTCGAGCCAGCGAGTGGATCGACCTGAACGTCGAAGCCGTTGAAGATGTTTTCGTAAGCGGTGGCCAGTTTACCCGTGACCGTGAAGTGATACGCGAGTCCCGAGCGATGCGTCAGCAAATCGAGCAGCGTGATAGGCATGCGCGCCGGTTCGGTCTGCGCCAGCGGCCCGTCCGGATCGATAAGCACCTGCGGATTCGCCAGCTCCGGCAGCCATTTGGAGACCGGCGATTCCAGTGCGATGCGCCCTTCTTCGACCAGCAGGCGACGCTCGTGACCGGCTTGGTCATGGAGACGAGGCGAAACAGCGTGTCGCGCGTCATCGACGTGCGGGCGTCGATATCGCTAAGCCCAAGCGCATCCGCTTTCGCGATCTCGCCGCCCTTGCGCGCCACGTCAGCATGACGATACCGGCGACCTGGCCTTCGTCGATGAAGCGTTGCATGGCAGTGCGCACATCGGCGAGCCGCGCGGGATAAAATCCGGCGTGGGTCATCGGTTTTCTCCTCTTGACATTATATCACTGACTTGCGCCCGCCTTGCAGACGATAAGCATGACGTTCTGGCTATCGGCAGACGATTGATCGATCACATCGTAGCCGCCCGGGCATTGCGCCTTCGCGTTGTCGGTGCAATTGTGCCAGCCGCCGTACGCGGGACACTGGATCTGCTGCGTCGGGCGTCCGTCGGCGGAAAAAAGCGGAGGCGCGCTGCTGCATCCACCGAGCGCGAAGGCGCTCATAGTCAATGAAATGAGCGTGGCGAGAAGGCCGGTTTTCATGCGTTACCCTTTTGATTCTGGTCGTTATTTTCGATGGAGGAAGTATGCCACGCATTGCTTTCGAGTTTCTTCCGCGTGTGTGTCCGTTCACGCCTTATGACAAAACTTGGGCACGGACACTGTGACGTCGCGCATGCCGCGTTATCCTCGCGCAGGAGGCCGCGCGCGGCCTTGCTCAAGAACGAATCAACAGGAGACTCAATGCTTGCTTTCATCATCATGCTCGCCGCGTATCGCGCGGCTACAGCGTCATTCTCTTCGCGCCGATCGCCGCGCTCGCGACCCGTGCTGCTCACCGAATCTGCCGCCTTCGCGCTGGTGTTTTCCGGCATCTTCATGGAGAAGATGGTCGGCTTCGTGAAGCTCCACTTTCCCGTGTTCCTGTTGGGCGCGGTGTTCGGCAAGGTCATTGAACTGTCGGGGTTCTCGGAGTCCATCGTCGTCGCCGCCATTCGCTATATCGGCAAGTCGCGCGTGAATGCGGTGATCGTCGCGGTGTGCGCGCTGCTCACTTATGGCGGCGTGTCGCTGTTCGTCGTCGTGTTCGCAATGTATCCGTTCGCGGCGGAGATGTATCGGCAGATCAATATTCCGAAACGGTTGATACCCGGCGCCATCGCGCTCGGCGCATTTTCTTTCACGATGGATTCGCTCCCCGGCACGCCGCAGATTCAGAACATCATCCCGACGACGTTCTTCAAGATGACCGGCTGCGCCCGCCGTGGTTGGGCATGATCGGCTCGCTGTTCATCATCGTGGTGGTGCTGACGTTCCTCGAATGGCGCCGCCGTTCGGCGATGGCCACCGGCGAAGGTTACGGCACGTCGCTCGTGAACGAGCCGGAATACATCGAGTCGGCGCATCTGCCGAATCCGGTCCTGGCGATCGCGCCGCTGATTCTCGTCGGCGTCGCCAACTTCGCGCTGACGAAGTGGATTCCGACGTGGTACGGCGCAAACTACACCGTGCGGCCCGAAGTGCTGCCGGGCGTGCACGCGCCGGTGACGACCGCCGTCAAGACCGTTGTCGCCATCTGGGCCGTGGAAGGCGCGCTGCTGCTCGGCATCGTGCTCGTGTTGCTCACAGCGTTTCACGCGTGAAGGAGCGTTTTGCAACCGGCACGCGCATCGCGGTCGCGAGCGCGTTGCTCGCGGCGATGAACACCGTTTCAGAATACGGTTTCGGCGGCGTGATTGCGGCGTTGCCGGGCTTTATCGCCGTGAGCGATGCGTTAAGAGCATCCCGAATCCGCTCATTAATGCGGCGATTTCCGTGAGTTCGCTCGCGGGTATCACGGGGTCGACGTCGGGCGGCATGAGTATCGCGCTGGCGGCCATGTCGGACACGTTCATTGCCAGCGCGAATGCGGCGCATATTCCGCTGGAAGTGCTGCATCGCGTGTTCGCCATGACGAGCGGCGGCATAGTGCCGCACAACGGCGCGGTCATCACGCTGCTGGCGGTGACGGGGCTGACGCACCGCGATCGTATAAGGACATTTTCACGTTGACAATCATTAAGACGCTGGCCGGTCGAGCGCATTTTGGCCGAGTATCTCCGTCTCCGAAAGCGACTTGTCCAGCACAATGGAGTTGCACTCCTCGTCTTCCTCCAGCGCGGCGGCGAGCCGCTGCGAGTGCGACACGACCCAGAGTTGCGCATGCCGCGCCGCCTGATCAAACGAGCGCGCGCAGGCGTCAGGTCCGGATGCAGGCTCGCTTCCGGTTCGTCGATCACCATCAGCACGACGCATAGCAACAGATAGCGCAGCGTCCCTTCCGAGAGTTCGGCGATCGTCAGCGGACGCAGCAGTCTTTCCTGATGAAACATCAGCGAGAACAGGCCGTCCGGCTGATGCCGGGTCTCAACGCGCGCACCGGGAAACACGTCACTCACGGCTTCATCGAGCGCCGCACGATCGCCTATTTCGACGATGGTCTGCCATGCCGTCGCCAGATCGCGGCCATCGTGGCCGAGCATCAGCGTGCGTGTGCCGATCTGCGGATGGCGCGCGGGCGCATCGGTATCGACACGGAAGTGATCATAGAAGCGCCAGCCGCGCATGGTCTCGCGCACGGTGAACACTTCGGGACTGACGCGGTCGCGTCCTACCTCCGAAAACAGACTCTCGTAACGCGACAGATGCTGCGTGAGGACATCCCAATTTTTGTCGAGCCGACGCTTCACCACCTTGCCATCTCGATCGATCAGCACGCTCTCGATGGTCGCAGTACCGGCCCCGCCCAGATGCGTTCGCGCTTGAACTCCGGGTCCAGTGCGAACGCACGAAGGCGTCGTGCGTTCCACGTTGCCCACGGGCGGAACTAGCCCCATGCTGACGGCATAGCCAAACTCGTCGCCAGCGAAGCCGAGCTTGAGCCGCGACGACGCGTTGCGCGCGCCGCATCTGGCCGGAAAGATCTTCGGCGCCCGCGAACATCACCAAATTCAGTCCGCCTTCGCGCGCCAGCGGCGCGATGATGCCGTCCTGCGTGCTCGCCAGCAGCCGCAGCGCCCGATAAATGTTCGGCTCCGCCGCTGCCGTTGGGACCGGTGATCAGGTTCAGCCGCGTCAGCGGCATGACCAGTTCGCGTATCGAGCGATAATTGTTGATGGCGAATGTCGTAAACATCGTGCCATTGTCTTGTCTCGTCCCGCGAGGTACGCGAACAGCGCGACCAATGCGCTTGCCGCGACAACGGTCGCAATAGAGAGGAGAGCGTCCAGTTCGAACTCAGTTGATGCAGCGCGCCGAACAGCACCGGCCCGAGCGCCGCGCCCGTATAGCCGACGAACTGCGCCATGCCGGAAAGCTGCGCGGCTTGTTCGTGATTGGCCGTACGCAACACGAAGAGCGAGAGGCTCGTGGTCATCGAAAGGCCAGCGCCCAACCCTGCGAACGTAGCCATGGCCGCCGCGTAAATGCCGATCAGCGTCGCCGCATGTTCCGGCGCTTGTCGCTCTTCACCAGCACCGGCAGCAATACATTGCCGATGGCGATTCCCGCGTTGATGACCAGCGTGCCGATCCAGATTGCGTAGGGAATGTTCATCGACCGGAACACGGTGCCGAGCATGATGGCGACCAGCGCCGCACCGAGCCCGCGCTCCGTGCCGAAGTTCCGTTCGATGGCGGGCGCAACCAGTGACAGCAACGCAAAGACGATGAGCTGCAAAAGCGCTGAGAAAGCCGCCAGCGTAATCGTTCAGGCCGAGTGCGGCCTGAACGTCGCCTAGCACGGGACCGAGGCTCGTGATGGGCGCGCGGAGATTGGCCGCAACTAGAACGACGCTAAGGAAAAAGAAGGAATGACGGCGTGGAAGGAACGGCGGTGCGTTTCATGTAGGCGAACCCTGTCGCTACTGCATCGCCCGCAAAATAGCCGGTGCAGAGTGTGCGTTGGTTCACGTTAACGCTTACGCAAGCAGCCGATGGCCGCTTGTCTGGCGCGCAGTTTAAACGCTGCGATAACGGCATGCAACCGCATGAAGCGCTCAGGCCCACCCGCGCCGGATTCCCCACCGCCGTCGCGCCCGCCGGAACGTCGCGTGTGACGATATGCCCGCGCCGATCCACACATTGCGTCCAATGCGAATGGGCCGTCCGAGTTCGAGGCCCGTGGCGCGCACTGCCGGATCGCGTGGATGGTCGGCGGTTAGAATCTGCGCGCCGGTTGCGATTTGCGTCATGTCGCCGATTTCGACGGACACTACATCGAGGATCGTGCAGTTGTAGTTCATGAACATGCCTGCGTCGAGCGTGATGTTGTAGTCGTAATCGCAGAAAAAAATAGCGAGCGCACCATCGAGTCGGGGCCGGTAGCGTTCGCCAAGCGGCATGTCCATGCGGGCGTTGAAGCGCTGCATCCATTCGCGCGCGGCTTGCTGATCGGCCTGGATTTCGGGCGCGCTGGCCGTGTAAAGCTCGCCTGCCAGCATCTTTTCCTTTTCGGTTCGACTCATATTCACCTCATTTCATCGCGGCCAATGGATCGTCTGGATGCACCATCAGTTCGCGGACCTGCCGAAGCGTTGGATACTGATTCAGCACCGTGCTCCAGCGTGGCGATTCAAGCAGTTGATGCCACACCGGTTCGAGAAGACGCGGAGCAGCATCGGCGGGGGCATAGCAGGAATGGAGCACGCTCAATGCGCAGAGCGATGCGCCGCGAAGGCGCACCGGTCCCTGTTGTGTGGCGACTGTATAGCCGGCGTTCGCATCCGCGCTCGCCAGCAATCGCAAGCCGCGCAGCAGGCGCGGGAAGTCGGTCGTGGCTGCATCGGGCGATACTTTGGCTTCGACCAGCAGACGCACGTTCCATGCGTCGATGTCCGCACGTTTGAGCAACGCCACGTCCCATTCTGTTTTGGCGCGATCATGGCTCGAAGAGATGGTGGAAGGCACGCGCATGGACGTCATGACGCGATATGCATCCGCGCCTTGCGCTTCGTTCATCCGTTGCGCCAGCTCTTCGATCGCGTGCGCCGCCAATGCCTCGCCCTGCTCGCCCCGCCGCTTCGATGCGGCGCCCTGTGCCACCGCCGCCGACGTGCCCGAACGCGGACCATGCCGGTCCCATAGCGTAATATAGCGCTGCACGGCACCGCCCGCCTTCAACGCATCGATGCGCTGAAGGCGAATCAACGCGGGACTATCAAGCAACTGCTGCCGCCTTGCATCATGTTCCCGCATGCTAGCCACATCCCACGACGATGTAATCCTGATGGAACATGTGACACACAAAGTGCCCGTAATACAGCTTCAGCGTGATGGCCTGTTTGATTTTATGCGGCAAACGCTCGAACCAGTCGCGGTCGTTTCTTCTCAGCGCGATATCCAGCGCGACGATATCCTCGACCTAACGATGATGCACCGCGCGATACCTCACCGCCGCACTCGCCGCCGCGAATCGATGCAACAACGCCTTGCGCCCTTCTTCATCGCTGCATTCGAAGTACGCGCCGTTCGCCTGCCTGAAACGCTCCGATAGAAACGCCCGCGCTTCGTCGATACCCGCCGCCGGCACCTTCAGTATCAGATGATGCGCGTATTGATCGCGGTATTCCTGCAAACGAGCGAGCAAACGCTCGCTGATCCATTGCAGCATGCGATCGGTCAGATGCTTCGGCATGAAACTTAGTCATTCGAACCATGCGTCGCAGCGCGTCTTCAGCGAGAAAAACATCGGCAGACGATCCGTGCCGAACCGGTCGATGATGACGAACAGATCCTTGCTGCATTTCTTCGCAACATCGAACGCATCGCGGTGCATGTATTCGCCCGCAATCGGCAAGTGCGTGAAGTTTGCGAACGCGTGACGGCGGATATCCGTGAGCACGTTCGTATCGTTCGTGCCGATGTAGAACATCTTCGCGCCCTTTTCCGCCGCGAACGTATCTAGGCACACGGCAAAGGTCATCACCTTGCCCGCCGAGCCGGATGCTTCGAACAGGCGACGCGGATCGGCGTTGAAGCGCGCGGGCGTGGCGGCGTCGATATCGCGGACATGGGTCGCGTATTCGCGGTCGGAAGCGGCTGCGTTCAGGCCTATTCGCACATCGCCCGCACCGAAAGTGCCGTTCTCGATGCGCGCCAACACCTCTTCCGGCGTCTCGCCCAGTTCGATGCCGAGATGATTCACCAGACGCAGCGCGCCGCTCGAATCGACAGCGGCGAACAGCGCCATCTCCGTATAAGCCGGCCCGCGATGCACGAGCGAACTACCCGAGTTATTGCTGATGCCGCCCAGCACCGATGCGCCGATGCACGACGACCCGATCACCGAATGCGGCTCGCGTCCGAGCAGCTTGAGCGTGCGTTCGAGTTGATCGAGCGTCGTCCCGCCAATGAACACGACCTGCTTGCCGCCATCGAGCAAATGCACGCGCTTGATACGCGTCGTGCTAATGATGACGATATCGCGGTCGTAGTCATCGCCATCGGCGTGGAGCCGCCCGTCAGCCCCGTATTCAATGCCTGCGTGATGACGATGACGCGCGCCGCCAGCGTCCGCCATTGCTCGACTAGCATGCCGGGCCACACGACCGCCAGCACACGCCCCGTGCCGAAGCGATAACCCGTGCGATAATGGTTCGTCTGCGCATCGCCGGTGAGCACGTTGGATGTGCCGGCGATATCGTGCAAGGACGCGAGCAGAGATGTATCGGACATGATGACCTCCGGGCTGGGCTCGCCTCTGCCGGCTGCGCGGAGCGCGACGACACGTTGCATGAGCATCAGCACACCGCCCAGCAGCAACACGAGCGCGACGACCACGAGCCCCACATTCGTGCTGTGCGTGACATCCTTCATCCAGCCGATAATCGACGAATTCACGAAGCCCGCAAGATTGCCGATGATCTGATCATCCCAATACCGGCCGCCGTCGTGCCCAACAGCGCGATGCTCGGATAGATCCAGAACACGGGCATCATCGACAGGACGCCTGCGGTGCGGTTGCGAGAGACAGCGTGATCAGCGCGAATGTGAGGTCGGCGTTGAAGAGCGTGCTCACATAGAAACCTGCGGCAGCGACGAGTGCCGCGGCGGCAAGGTGCCAGCGCCGTTCGTGGCGTCGATCGGAACTGCGGGTGACGAAGATCATCGACGCGATGGCGACTGCGTAAGGTACGGCGGTGAACTCGACATCGAGCGCATCCTTCACGCCAGCGGCCTTGATGAGCGGCGGCAGATAGAAGCTTACGCCGTAGAGGCTCATCATGCAGCAGAAATAGATCGCCGCGAGATGCCATACGCGGCCGTTCGAAATCACATGCTTCAGCGAATGATCCGCGCCGGCGTGACTATTGCGTGCGATGTTGTCTTCGAGAAGCTGCTGCTGCGAATCATCCAGCCACGATGCCGCGCGAATGCTGTTGGGCAGCAGGAACAGCACCAGAACGCCGAACACGAGCGACGGCACCGCTTCGATCAGAAACAGCCATTGCCAGTTCGACAAATCATGCACGCCGTTGAACATGGCCATGATCCAGCCCGACAGCGGCCCGCCGATCACGCCCGCCACCGGAATGTCGATCATAAACAGCGCATTCATGCGGCCGCGCCGGCTCGACGGATCCAGTACGTCAGATACAGCACGATGCCGGGAAAGAAGCCCGCCTCCGCTACGCCGAGCAGAAAGCGCAGCGTGTAGAACATGGCGGGCGTCTTCACGAACAGCGATGCCGCCGACACGAGCGCCCACGTCACCATGATCCGGCTGATCCACTCGCGCGCACCGATTCGATGCAACAGGATATTGCTGGGCACTTTGAACACGGAGTAGCCGATGAAGAAGATGTCCGCGCCGAGGCCATAGACGGACTCGCTGAATTGCAGATCGCTGAGCATTTGCAGCTTGGCGAAGCCGGCATTCACGCAGTCGAGATATGCCGCGACATAGTAGTAGATGAAGATGAAGAGGAACGGCAGAAAACGCCACGTGACTTTCGCGTACGTGGCGTTTTCGAAATTAGTAGACGGATGGTCGTACCGAGGCAAGGGGCGGGTACATCGGTTGTCTCCTGATGCGTGCGGCTAAGCGCCGCTAGTGAGTTTGCCGACGCATTGTTCCGCGCCAATCGGAGAACTGTCGATATGCCGTAGCACTAGTCCGACCAGTAAATTTTCGCGTGCCAGCGCGCGTCAGTGCTATCCCCAACCCTTCAGACGCAGCATCGCGCGCACCAGCCGCTGTTCTTCCGCTTCAATTTTACGCAGGCACGCGGTCGTCGTGGCGATATGCGTGCTCGCGGCGTTGAGCGTGGCGGGTCCATCGCAGATGTTTTCGAATAGCCCCGATGCAATCGATGCGCTGCTCGCCGATCATTTGAAATCGGCGAGCAGCAGATATCTCGATTGGTGAGCTAATACGGGAGCGCGCTATGGTGAGCTTTTTCGGGGCTCCCGTTTTGATTCGGTAAACTAACTAAATCAGAACTTCATTCTCAGCATGAAATCGAGCGTGAACGGCAGATCACTCGAAGGAATCGGCGGAATCAAAATGATATTTGCGCCGACGCACTTGTAATCCAGCATGCTGAGCGGCGCAGCCACGGGACCGATCGTGTGGTTGTGGCCGAAGCCATAACTGCCGTGGTTGTAGCCGGAAATGATGCCGCCCATCGCGGCCAGGCGGATATGGTTCCAGTGGAGAAACTCGGGACCCCACACGTCACGTCGCCGCTATAAGACGAAGGCTTCGACAGCGAGTTGCGGAAGTAGCCGCCCGTCAGCGCCCATTGCGGCCCGACCCAGCATTCCACGCCAATAACGGGATTAAATTACTCGAAATCCTTGTCAGGATGGAAGTGATGCGAGCCGATCATGGCATCGGACCAGAGCCGGTCCGAACACAACGCCGCGTGCGCGAGCGGCGTCCAGCCCAATGCCGCCGATGCCGCCAGTCCAAGCAAGCCAGCGCGAATCTTCTTGAGACGGGATAAAGCTGAGTGCATAGGTTCTCCGCTGCCGCCCACAAGCGATGGTGCCTTTTTTGAGATGATGGCCGAGGCGAACTCTACCTGCTCACGCTATTTTCGTGTGACGAAGCGAAAAGTGTGCGTGACGGGTTCCATGCTTTTTTGGGGAGCGGATTCGATGAGAGCGATTTGGTGCGGCCTGTCTCTGGTGACGCTGATGGCGTGTATACCGCTGCAAGTGGTGACGCATAGCGTATCTGCGAATGAAGCGAGCGTGCCGGAGGGGCAATATCAACTCGATCCGCATCACTGGAACGTCAGCTTCGATGTCGATCACTTTCACTATTCGCGCTTCATGATGCGCTTCGACAAGGTGACGGGTCAGCTCGACTGGAATGCAGGCGGCATGGCGAAAAGCACGGTGCGGGTGATAATCGATGCATCGAGCGTCAATACGAACGTGCCGCTGCTCGACCTCATGGTCAAAGGGCCCGGATATGTTCGATGTGGCGTGCTCGCCTAGCATCGAATTCGTGAGTACGTCGTTTTTCCCGACCGGCGACGACAAAGGAGGTTTACTGACAGGTAATCTGACGATACGCGGCACGACGCGTCCCGTGACGCTGAACGTGACGTTCAACGGTCACACGGTCAATCCGCTCACGAAGCAGGAAACGCTCGGCTTCTCCGCCGATGGCCATTTCAGCCGCTCGCAGTTTGGATTAACGACGCGTGGTATCCCGCCGTCGGCGACGACGTTCACGTCGCGATTCAAGCGGAGTTTTCTGCGTCGAAGTGACTTCTTCTAAACTGCCGTCCAGTCGAGCACGATTTTGCCGCTGTTGCCGGAAAGCATCATGTCAAACGCATGCTGATAGTCGTTGACCGGGAAGGTGTGCGTGAGGATGGGCGAGAGGTCTAGTCCGCTTTGCAGCATGGCGACCATCTTGTACCAGGTCTCGAACATCTCGCGCCCGTAGATGCCCTTAATCTCCAGGCCCTTGAAAATCACCTGATTCCAGTCGATGGCTGTCTGTGCTGGCGGAATGCCGAGCAATGCGACCTTGCCGCCATGATTCATCGCTTCGAGCAGCGCGGTGAATGCGCTCGGCACGCCGGACATTTCCAGACCGACGTCGAAACCTTCCGTCATGCCGAGTTCGTGCATGACGTCGCGCAAGTTCTCGTTGGCGACGTTGACGGTGCGCGTCGCGCCCATCTTGCGCGCGAGTTCGAGCCGGTAATCGTTGACGTCGGTAATAACGACGTTTCGTGCGCCGACGTGACGCGCGATCGCCGCGGCCATCACGCCGATCGGTCCCGCGCCGGTGATGAGCACGTCTTCGCCGATGAGATCGAACGAAAGCGCCGTGTGCGTCGCATTGCCGAAGGGATCGAAGATGGCGGCGAGGTCGTCGGAGATATCGGCCGGAATCTTGAACGCGTTGAACGCGGGAATCACGAGATATTCAGCGAACGCGCCCTCACGATTCACGCCGACACCGACCGTATTGCGGCAAAGATGCCGGCGACCCGCGCGGCAGTTGCGACAGAAACCGCAGGTGATGTGGCCTTCGCCCGACACACGATCGCCGATGGAAAAGCCGCGTACCTCCTGCCCCATCTCGACGATCTTGCCGACATATTCGTGACCGACGTGCATCGGCACGAGAATTGTCTTCTGCGCCCACTCGTCCCACTTCCAGATATGAATGTCGGTGCCGCAGATCGCTGTCTTGCGGATGCGGATGAGCACGTCGTTATGGCCGACTTCCGGCCGCTTGACGCACGTGAGGGTAAGGCCAGGTGCGCATTCGAGTTTGGCAAGGGCTTTCATGTTTGCTTTCTGTCTTCGGAGCTTGTAGCTCAATATTTGTTTGGTCTTCGCCTCGGCGGGTCCGGGTCGGGCTCGAGCTTGGCGGACGCTTTATGCGCATAAAGGCGGCCGGGGCAACGTCAGCGGATCACGCCGAGCGATCGGCCCACACGTGCAAAGGCTTCGATTGCGCGATCAATCTGTTCCGTCGTGTGCGCAGCGCTCATCTGCGTGCGAATGCGCGCCCTTCCCTTCGGCACGACGGGATATGAGAAAGCGATTACATAGACGCCTTCGCCGAGCAACGTGTTCGCCATTTTCGAAGCAAGTTGCGCATAGCTGAGCATGACGGGAATGATGGGATGTTCGCCGGGCACCAGATCGAAGCCGAGTGCACTCATTGCTTTTCGGAAATGTGCGCTGTTTGCGACGACGCGCTTGCGAAGTTGGGCGCCTTCGTTGCTTTCCAGCAATTCCAGCACTTTCAACGCAGCCGCCGCGATACTCGGCGCAAGCGTGTTCGAGAACAGATATGGACGGCTGCGCTGCCGCAGCAAATCGATAATTTCCCGATGCGCTGCGACATACCCGCCCGACGCACCGCCGAGCGCCTTGCCCAGTGTGCCGGTGATGATGTCCACGCGGTCGAGCACGCCACAATGCTCAGGCGTTCCGCGTCCTCCTTCGCCGATGAAACCGACCGCGTGCGAGTCGTCGACCATGACGAGCGCGTCGTAGCGATTCGCAAGATCGCAAATGCCGGAAAGATTCGCGATGATGCCGTCCATCGAAAACACACCGTCGGTGGCGATCAGCTTGAAACGAGCGCCGGCAGCATCGGCTTCCTTGAGACGCGCTTCAAGATCGGCGAGATCGTTGTTCTTGTAGCGAAGCCGGCGTGCTTTCGAAAGCCGCACGCCATCGATGATGCTCGCGTGGTTCAGCTCGTCGCTGATGATCGCGTCTTCTTCCGTCAGCAAGGTCTCAAACAAACCGCCGTTGGCATCGAAGCAGCTCGAATAAAGGATGGCGTCGTCTTTGCGGAGGAATTCCGCGAGTTTCGTTTCGAGCGTTTTGTGGACGCTCTGCGTGCCGCAAATGAAGCGGACGGATGCCATGCCGAAGCCGTCTGCATCGAGCCCGGACTTGGCGGCTTCGATCAGACGCGGATCGTCGGCCAGTCCCAGATAGTTGTTGGCACAGAAGTTCAGCACGCCGCGTCCGTCGGCAAGCCGAATGTCCGATAACTGCGGACTCGCAATCACGCGTTCATGCTTGAAGAAGCCTGCGTCGCGGATTTCGTCGAGCGTCGCGCGCAGGTGAGACAGGTATCGGTCATTCATTGCATCATTCTCATTGGTAGAGCAGCGGACTTGCGGCATGCGCCGTGACGGCACCTGCTGCTCTTCTGCCTGTTATAGTGCATCGATCACATTGGATATGTTCGATATTTCGAAACAATTTCCAATATGCCAAACACTCTAAGCGATCGCAGGTTATATGGCAAGTTCCGGTTCTGAAAGCAAATCGACGGAGTTTGTGTCGATAAGCAGCGAATCCGCCCCGCCGCGCGTCGGTGAGCAAATCCGACGATTGCGTAATGAGAGAAAGCTCACGCTCGACGATTTGTCTCGTGCGGCGGGCGTGTCCAAATCCATGTTGTCGGAGATCGAACGCGACAAGGCCAATCCGACAATCGCAATAGCGTGGCGTTTGACGAATGCGCTGGGCATCAGCCTCGAGCAATTGTTTGCGCAGCAGAAGCCCGTCGAAGCCATTCGCGTGGCGAGCCCGCACGACATTCCGACGCTGAGCGGTGACAACGGCGGTTACCGACTGCGTGTTTGGGGACCGCTCGAGCTTGCTGGCAAGTTCGAGTGGTATGAGATCACGTTGCGACCGGGTGCGGCGCTGACGTCGAATGCTCACGAGCCTGGAACCCGCGAGCATCTGACCGTGTTGAACGGCTCGATCGAGATCGATGCGTCGGGCATGACGCGGTGGTTGAAGTCAGGCGAGACCGCCCGCTATGCCGCCGACGATGCTCATGCGATTCGCAACGTAGGTCGGTCAAAAGCAAAGGCTTTATTGGTAGTCATCCACGGGTGATGGCTTGTTGATTTGTGCGAAGACCGGCGGGCAAGGCAGGGCGCTTTATGCGCATAAAGTCGGGCGACAAAGCACCGTTTGCAACTGTCCTTCATCCCTTCCCAATTCCATCACAAAGCTGATCCAAGATGCGTTGCGTGGTCGATCGCGCATCGCGATGCACGTCTGAATTCAGCATAAGCGGAATCGCACATACACCCGACCCGACTAGCGAGACACTAGTTTCATTGCATTAAATTAATACAGTGATAAGACCAGTTGGAAGAGGTGGAATATGGAGACGCGTGGCGAACATCTGAACAGACGGCAATTTGCCCGCGCGGTGCACGATCTTGAGCGCATCACGCGACAGATTGCGGCACGTTATATTCGACCTGGGGTGCCGCTGACGTGGCGTCTTTTGCATGCCATCGAAGCCGAAGCCGTCGCGGACCTGGGTTTTGCGGGACGGCACGAGGCAGCCTTGCGCGAGTTGTTCGCACGCCCGGCCGACTTTCAATTTCCCGAAACCGACGATGTAGTCGAACCTCGCGTCGTCGGACGCCGTGCCCGCTCGCTATCTTTCGTGTTCGCGACGCTTACGAGCAAACGGCTCGGCACGGCCAGCCGAAACTCGCCATTGCGCATTGAATCGCGGGGACTGTCGCGGCGCGAAGTCTGCCGCCATGTCGGCGTCGGTGCGCACTTCGAGCGTTCCATTTCGGCACGCAGCGCGGAAGAGTTCGTAATCTCGCTCGACTTGATCGGCGTACCCGCCGCGGCCATAACGAACCAGGGTTTGGGCAGTCGGTCGATCGTGCCGAAGTAGCCAGAGATCTCTAGCGCGCATCCGCCAGCTTTCGCGTGTGCGCGGGCCAGCGCCCAGCTGCAAAGCGATGCGTAGTCGCGGAAGGCGTCGATGTCGAAAGTTTCCGGTTCGGCGGAAATTTTCATGTCGCGCAACTGGCGGACATAAAGATGGCGACCGAATGGGGCCGGTCGCCCATCCGAGGAACGGATCGGTCGCGGCTTGCATCAGGCGCTGCTGGCCGTGTACGACGCGTCGGCCTTCGTGCCCTACGCCGACACGTCGTGGCACGTAACCACGGACTTCGACACTTCCTTCAACTGGATAAACAGCGGCTTGTCGTGATGATCGGTCAACAACATCACGAGACAGCGTGTACCCACGCTTCCCACGCCTTGAACGCGATGCCCTGAATCGAGAATTGCAATAACAGCGCGGCGCGTTCCGGCGTCAGCGTCTTCGTATAGTTGCGCATGAGATCGGCGAAGATCGCGTTCCGATTGCTCCTCAGCGTCATCCATTCGTCGTCCTGGTCGATAAGTGTGCTTTCCCTTGAATGTGGAACACCGCAGGCGGCGCATCGCGGATTCGCCATGCGCCATCGATTCGATCGGCAAGCTTCGGCAGCATTGTCTCATGCGTGCGGCGCGACGCGCGTTCGATGCCGCACCGGATACGGCGTCGAGCATACGATCGAAGGTGATGCGCTCTACTAGAGATCGGGCACGCTAATTTCCGGGTAGTCGCGCAATATGCCTCTGATAATTTGGCGCCGCCAGAAAGGCATTCGTCAGCGGCGACCGCTCCGTGACCGAGCTGGCGGCCTGGGATGGCGAAGCTTGCAACGAGTCACTTCACATCCCATTCCCAGGGACCGGGGGAGAGGTCTCATCGAAATCGTTCAGATCGAAGATGAGTGCACGCTCCGGCGTCGCGAAGCCGCCGAAAATTGGAAAGATGACAATCGCCGCAAATCTGCATTCGCATGCCGGTGATCGGCGTTGCCGCGAGGTCATGCGCCTGCAATCGCTCACTGCCGCAGTAAAATGCAAACGGCGAGGTAAACATGCGGCCATAGCGAAGCGGAATCAGCATTGCAATACGGCCCGCGCTACTCGCTTTCAAGATCGTGATCGGATCGCGCTCGATCTTTCCGATGACTTCATGCGCGCCGCGCGGCATGCGCTCATGAAACCGCGGCCCATTCGCGCGGCGCTCCTGCCAGGACGGTAACGACTGGAGTCGGGCCATCGTTCGCTCCTTTCATGAGCCTGGACCAGAAGAAGAAGCCACGAGAAGACAGTAGGTGACATTCGATGCCAACGGCAAGACACTCACACGACACTTCGCAACACTTGTCCGTCGCCGTGCTCTTGACGACAAGCGCCGGCCCGACTCTGTCCGGAACACCACAGCACACAGTCATGACGCATCCGAACACCATGGCAAACACTTCCGACCTCTTCGATCAACAGCGCGCCGACTGGCAAGCCGATCCGCATGCTGCGTTCGATGCGTGGCTCGTTCAGCAGCAGTTCAGGGCTTCGTCGGCGGATGTGTATCGTGCGCAATGGGGCTTTCGAATGGCTGCGTGTCCGCACACGACTTTGCAGACGGTGCAGCGGCCAATTCGTTTCACAGTTGGAGATTCGACGGCCGCAGCGCATGCGCTATCTGCGATTGATCGAGCGCGTGCTGGATCATGTGCAGGAGATCGAGTCCGCGGCGACGAATCTTGCGCGTTTCATCGCGCAGGATGGCGAAGTGGTGTGGCGCAAGGCGCGTGACAACGAGCCGACCGGTTTCCTGACGCACGACAAGCGCGCTTCCTTCGTTACTCATATAGTACTCGCCGATGTGCCCGTTACCCACCGGCCAGCGCTGGCGCGAGCGGCACGACCGGGCGCTCGTGGCCGCGTTTCTCGGTGCGGGCGTGAAAACAGGCGAAGCGGCGCAGTTGACGATCGACTGTTATGCGCCGGGCACGCCGTACGTGAACATCGATGAAAACAATCCGTTGCTGATCCGGCAGGCGCGGCTCGCATCGTTCGTCATCGAATTGCTTGAGAACTGGATTAGCGAGCGCAAGACCGTCGGCCTGGCGGGCGAACTGTTATTTCTTGCCCGCTGTCCGGCCGCCCGATGCACAAGACGACGATGCTCCGTGCGATCGATGCAGTCGTGGCCGCGTCGGGCATCGGCGCATAGCGGGCGGCACGCGCCAGTCCGCAGACGCTTCGCAACAGTTACGCGGCCGAGCTTTTCGAAGACGATACCCACCCCGAACAGGTCGGACAGTGGCTGGGATTCAAGCAGATGATCTCGGTGCATCGGCTGCATCGGACGTGGCAAGAATGGATGGGGGAGCAAATACGGGAGCGGGATATGGCCCACGTCCGCATCAATGCCGACGGCATCGACGAAACCAGTGGTCCCGAAAACGCTCATCTTTGACGTCCGGGGCGGCAGAATAGCGCCGCGTTACACCTGACAGGCGCTCAGAAACGCGCCGACGGCCGCAAGTTTTGACCCGGCTTCGCCTGACGTCCGTTCGCAATTGGAACAGAGCAGCTCGAATTTGTCTTCATGGCGCTGCAGTTCCGGTTCTCCGGACTGGCACGCGGGACAGGTGCCCGGCGCGACGATGTACGGGTCGATCTGCGCCCCGAGCGCATCGATCTCCTGAGCACTGAGACGCCCCTCGGCCGCCAGCAACGCGATGAGCCCGCCAATCTCGGCATTGACGTTCGCTCTGACGCGATGCGCATCGCGTTCGCGCACGAGCGCATCGATCTCATCCGACTGCGTGCGAACCTGCGCGTCGAGGCGTTCGGCTCGGCCACGGACAGCGCTAAGTTGTTGAATGAAGTCGAATTCCTTCTGTTGGGCCTCGCGTGCGCTCGCTTGATAAGTCGACGCCATGCCGCGCAAGGCATCGAGTTCGACCAACATTGGTTTCACGCGCCGCTCGGCGTTTTTCACCGCATCTTTAATTTGTTGCGCGTAGTGCTCGATGTTCTGACGCAAATCGGCCTGCAGCTCGTCCACACGCTGACGTAGCTGCGCCGCGTGTGCTTCTTCCTGTTGCAAACGTTTGGTCAACGCGTCGCGATCCGCTTCGAGCTGCGCGATGACGTCACGAAGCATGATGTGGGCATCGCTTTCCTGACCTGTCTGCTTTTTCAAAAGTGCTTCTAGCGTCGCGACACGCGCCAGATTGGCATCTGCCCGCGATTCGGCCCGCTGACGAGCCAGTTCAATGGTTTCGCAACGAATCTCCGCCTCACTCGCCTGTGTCCGGGCCGTCTCCACGCTCGCGTCGAGCCGCTCGCGTTCAGCGTCCAGTTCCAGACGCGCGTGCTGATGCGCTTCGGCGAACAGCGCACCGAGAAGTTCTCCGGCACGCTGCTGCAGCGATTCAGGAAGCGCGCCTGCATCGACGCGTACACGTAGCGTTGACCGCAAATTCTCCCAAAATGCTTCGATATCGCGCGGAATGTCGCTGGCGCTGCCTGTCTGCGTCAGTTCGCGGACGAGTGTGACGGAAGGCCTGACACCCAGATCGAAGAACAAGCGTCTGCAGGCGTGTTGTGAAAGTTCAGGGCGACGAGCGCCCAAAGCGCGCATTTCATTGATCTCTCGGTGCAATGCTTGGCGAAATTCGGTGTCCATGGCGGTGAATCATCGGAAAAATATATTGATAATAACGTTTTAAGTGTCTTACGTTACGGAATTTTCGACGATGTGACGCGTAACTTGTTTACCCGTCCAAAGAAGGATGGTCGATACTCTTTCGATCGCGTTGTACCATGATTTCGTGAAACGTTCTTAGATATCCAACGTAAGATGATGATTTTAGGTCATTTTAAACCTTGCCACGTTGGATACGTTTTGTTTCACATTCTTTGTGTGAGAAGCACGCGGGCGACTTTGAGAGAAATAAAGTTAACACCTTTGAACTCCTTATCGGGTAAGGGTTTCAGCCTGTTTGGGTGAGCATCTACGAGATACAAGGTGATGGTTCTCGGGATGCGGCGGGGACGGGATTCGGGGTTGACGGTGAGAATGCTCAGGAAACATCGTGAGAGGATTCAGATAAGCTTCATTTTGCTTTGGTGATTTTTTCGGGTAGAGATCCGTGGAATGCCGCGTGGGAAAAAGATGGTCTGGACAACCCAGAAGCCAAAGGTGAGATTTGTCGGGACCTGAGCTGAGGCGGATCCGTTCACCCAAAACATATCATTTTTACCTGAAAATAAGCGTTTGCAGGACAAGAACGCATTGATGGGTGAGAATTTAAGGTGCCTAGGTCCTTTTGCAAGCCACTTGCCAACATTAGGTATTTATATTAAAATGAATATTTTTAGGGGGTGAAATTAAAATTAAGATAACACTCAAGATGTGAGCAAGGGAAATGGCGGAAAAATTGCTGAGGTGAGGTTTTACGAGAGCCCTTGCCGAGTGGGATGGCGCATCTTCGAATGATTCAGTGAATTTTCAAAGGTGAATTTTTGCGGGATTAACTTGCGGGACCGAGGATCACAAGCATTCTCAACGCAAATTAAATCTCTTTGAATCAATGACCTAAGTAGCTGAAATGGCAAATAGCGCTGCGTTCGGTGAGGAAATTCAGGAACGCCGCATTGACGATGACCGTTGAACCGAGCGAGCGAAAGATGAGTGCTTTCAAGATCCAGGCATGTCATTTTGCACCTAATTTGTAGGACAAGTCTTGTTAGACACCCGCATATTCCTAGCTTTGATGCGATCAGCTTGTTCGTCCGGTGTCATGGTGAGGACTTTCGGAAGGAATTTTGCGAGGGTTGAGCACGTCAAGATGAGTATTTGCAGGAGCGATTCAATCCGACGGCCTTTCATACAAGGGTTGCGAACCGATATTGCAGGCTTCAATGTCGTCGAATCAGTGAGAAGTTACGGGAGCAAGATGCAATTGGACCGATTTCGTGCTCAGGAAATCAGCTAATCGACCTCCTGTGGATTGAACTTGGCAATGTGGAAGGCTGCCGAGGCGCCAGTTTCACGAGCCTGTCTCTCATGCGCGACAGCGATTCATGCATGAAAAAAGTTTCGGTGAGGGTTTTCGGACTACACCAACGCACGGGCATGACCACGCTCGGATGACATCTCTGGCTTACCCGCGCCATATCTGGCTGCATAACCCAGCCAGCGAAAGGTGAGTGGTGAGCTTTTACGGGAACGAACCGCAGTGAGCGGTCGTGACAGTCCGAGAATCACCGTCGACGGTGAACTTTAATTTGTGGACGCGCATCACCGCCATCGGTATGCTGCACACATTCCTGATCCTGTCTGACGCATGGTCACCAAGCGCGCCAAAAAAAACCGACGTAGTGAGCCCAAGCTCGGCCGAACTGCGCAAGGCTTGTAGAAGCCATTGCGATCCAGCCGAAAAGCGGCAAGATCACGCTGCTGACTCGCAAACTCTTCAACGCTTGCTGCCGCACAGCAGGCCGACTGAGTCGGGCGACCACGTATCGTGCGCTGTTGTCGGAGATATCGTCGCCAATTCTTCCTTCGATTCGAACGACACGGCATTGGTCAAGGAACATCTGCGCCGAATGGTCTCCGTTCAAGTGGAGTGGAGCACGGGCACGTCGAGTCAGAAGCCCGGCCGCAAATGGGGGTATTTTGACGCTGATCGCCGATGCCGAAATTCTGGAAGACCCGAATACCCGCCGCGTGTGAGTCGAATTTTCCTTTGCGCCCAAAATCAAGAAGAAGCTTCTCGATCCCGTTCAATACGCGCGCCTGAGCCTGCAATTTCAAAGTCAATTGCGCAGTAGCGCCGGGCTGGCGCTTTACGAAATATGTGTTCGCTATCTGACCAATCCAAGCCGCCTTACCATGCGGGAAACGGGGGGGAATGGTGGCGGCCGATCTTGTCGGACACGCCAGACACGGAGGCTGGCGACGAAGCGAAGCGGGAATACAAGTACTTCAAGCGTGATTATCTTCGTCCTGCGATAGCCGAAGTCAACGCGGTCACGAATATTTTCGTCTAGTTGGTCGAGCACCGGGAGGGGCGGCGCGTCGCCGAGATCCAGTTTCTCGTCACCGAGCGCAAGCAACCGATGTTGGCTCTCGACGAACATCCGAATGTGTTCGACAGTACTCTGGTCGATCGGATGGTGAAGATCGGAATACCGCTCAAAGAAGCGCAAACGTTTTACGCCGACGGCGAGGAGAATCGCATCGCAGCCTTGCAGATGACGGAGCAACGTATCCGCAGCACGTCGCTGCCGCCGGTGCGCAGCGCGGCGGCACTTTTTTAAGGATGCGCTCAAGAAGGGCTATGCGCCGCCCGTGGATGATCTCAAGGCGCGGCTTCTCAGCGAGTTTTCTGCCTATTGTCGAAAGGAAGCGCGTGCGCTTTATGACGAGCAAGGTGAGGAAGAACGGGAAGTGGCGTGCGCGACATTCGAAGCCGATGTGTTGCCTGACTTCGGCACGCACATGTACGGTGACTGGCACAAACGAGGCCTCGACTCGAAGCTTGCCGAGACATCATTCTTCGATTGGCTGGCTCGCAAGACGTGGGTCGAACCGACCGACGGCGATTTTCGCGTTCACGTCGAGCCAGTCGCGTGCAGCCTGATTTGTAGCTTCGACTGAGTTCTTTCTTTTGGCAAGAAGCGCACGCTGTCCATGGACAGCGTGCGCAGCCGAATCAATTTGCAGCGTCCGAGGGGAAAAGCATCGCCTCGATCTGATGCAACAGTTCGTCGCGCTTCTCCTTTGAGAGTCTGCGAAGCCGCAATTCCAGCCGATCTTCGCCATACGATTTGAGGTCACCGACAGCGACGCCGTCCAGCTTGATTTCCAACCGCTGTGCGTAACGCCGGCGGCTAGCCGGTTTCGGCGATTCCTGCGCGCTGGCACGTCCCTTGACGATATCGGCGACCTGACGCGTGCTGAGATCGTTGGACGTGATCTTGTTGATCAGTCGCAATGTGGCGTCGCTGCCCCGCGCGGCGTGATAACGCGTGATCTGATACGCCATGTTGGAGCCGAAGCGGTCGGGACGCGCAACCATTTCGTGCATCACGTTCTCCGGAAGTTTGGCGATGGAAAGCGCGACAGCGATCGTCGATTCATTCAGTCCGAGGTGATCGGCAAGTTCACGCTGGCTCTGGAAGTGCTGCCCATCGAGAAAGCGCTTCCAGACGACGGCGTTGTCGAAAACGGTTTGCGAATCGCGCTGGACGTTCAGGTCATAACCGAGCTTATAACTCTCTATCCCGATCGGCAGATCGACGACGATCGCTTTCACGGTCTCCTTGTTTGCTTCCTTCAGTGCCCGCACGCGACGCCCGCCGTCACTGACGGAAAACGTGCCCGGATTCTCATAGTCGGGAATGACGTGAATTGCTTGCTGCTGCCCCTGCCTGGCAAGATTCACTGCCAACTCGGCGATCGACGTTTTGAGATAGAAGTGTCGGGGATTGAACGGACTCGTCTTGATGGCTTTGAGCGGAAGCTCGATGACTTGTCTGGCGGCGTACCGGTTTCCCCGCCGCCACACGCGATATGCATCTGATACAAAGGCACTTGACCGGCCGTTCGCGGCCGTTTGGCCCACATGCTGGATGTCGACGATGCCATCTATCGCGTTCAGCCTGTCGAGGGCGGTTCGCTTCTCGCTGCTGGTCGTGTCGGGACGGGCTTTGAAGCCCTTGGCAAATTGGGACGGTCTCATTCAGGGTCCTTTATGCGCATAAAGTCAGGAAAACATGCCGAGAATCTCGTCGGCACACGCGCGAATTTCCGCAGCCGCCAGGCGCGATCCGCGGTCGCTCATTTGCAGTACCGTCTGCCCAAGCGCCATGGCTTGCTTGTAGCATTCGCGCGTTGGAATCTGCGTCTTCAATAGAGGGAATCCGAGTTCCTCCAAAACAGACTTCAGTTCGCGCGTCAACATCCGCTTTTCTTCCGTCTTATTGAGAAGGAAGACTGCGCGCAGGTCTTCATTCATGACTTGCGCCTGTTGTACGAGCTTGACCAAGCCAACGCTCGACCAGTAATCCGCCGGCGATGACGAAATCGGGATCACAGCAACACTCGCCGCGAGCAGCACGACGCCAGAAACCTTCTCGGTAATCGACGGCGGGCAATCCACGACAATGATGTCGTAGTCGTTGATGAACTTCTTGATCTCGCGGTGGATCTGGCTGCCTGCTTCAGACAGGTTGACGACCGGAAACGGGATACCGTGCTCATCGTCGGACGCTGCACTGGACCAATGAATGAGCGTGTTCTGACCGTCCGCATCGACGACGAGCACGCGCTTGTTCTTCTCATGAAAGGCAGCACCGAGATGCATCGCTATGGTGCTTTTGCCGACTCCACCCTTCTGCTGCGTGATCGCAATGATTTCCGCCGCCACGGTGGACTCCAAAAATATAAGTGTTTGAATTTTAAAAGGATAACAGTGTTTACTACTAGTGAAATAATGTCGAATTCTACGTGGGTAACCATTCGGATAAGGGATAAACGGGAACGGCTTTATGCGCACAAAGCCGCGGTGGTTGAGCACAGCGACGTAGCTCAGCAGAACGACGAGATCTAAACGTCAACGTTATGACTCAAGGGAGACGAACGCCAAGAAAGTGTCGAATGCAGGGCAGGGAGACAAGCCATTCCGATCCACACGCTGGCGGTGATCCGAACCAACTCTGATTATGCGCATAAAGTCACCGTGCAGATGTCACACGACCGGTTCAAAATTCACTCACCGCCTGGCATCGAAGCAGCTCGAATTATGCTGAGCGTTGACCACGTTCGCTGATGGCAGGAGCCAAAATGACCGTTCGCAATCTTGACCCGCGTTTGTGCCGAAATCGATAGCTGTGGTCAGGGCCCTCATCGCGTGCAGGAAGCATCGGTGACATGATTTAGTCACGAGTCGCGCATGCGGGTTTCGCGGGACACATTTGGCCTGTGAATCCAGGCAGACCGCGATTGGGAAATCATTCGGTATTTCCTGACATTGCCAGCCTGCCGGAAGGACCGACTGTCGCTGTCTTATGCACGTTTCAGGAACCTGGCCCTCGTTAGTGGAGGCGCTCGGGCAACGCAGCACAAAGCCAGCAGTATTGGTCGGCAAGACAAGCTCGCATTCCGGCGTGAACGCGCATGGTTGTGCGGACTGTGATTCAGTCGACTGGACCACACGCGCGCTTGCGGCCGCTCGTCCACACTTTTTGCGGATCGTCGGGTCGGGAAGCCTCGGCATCGCAACGCCATCTCTGAGCGCTTATCTCGGTGCACTCGCCTGCGATGTGACGACGGGAGGCGTGGCCTGGGTGTCCAGTTCGAACGCGATGACGAACGGTGTACTTGGGGCTCACGCTCGTGGCCTCGGCTTTTCAAGGATCGTTGCGTTAGGCGATGAAGCCGACGTCGACTCAGGCGACATCCTCGATTTTCTTGCTAGCGATCCGTCGACTCGCGCAATCCTGCTGGCGATAGAAGGGATCAAGTCTGCCCGCAAGTTCATGTCCGCGGCGCGGGCGGCGGCACGCAATAAACCGGTACTTGTGCTTCGTACTGGACGTAATGATCGTTTCGATCGACTCTACGGCGCTGCATTTCGCCGTGCGGGCCTGGTCCGCGCCGACGCGCTCGATGATCTCTAGACGAGATCGAGATACTCGGCATCGGACGAGTTGCGAGTAGTGATGTGGCCACGGTCGTGACAAGTGATCGCGGCGCCGCAACGCTGGCTGAGGACGCGTTTCGAGCCGCCGGAGAGGATCTTGCGCAATGGCCGGAGCAGTGCGTGACACAGTTGCTTCGGCGCTCCCGCGAGCCGCAATCGGCAATCCCTTGTTACTCGGTAACGATGCCCCGCCTGGAGACTTTGGTTTGGCGCTGCAGGCGCTCGCGTCGCGTCGTGAGACGGGAACTGCCTTTGTCGTCCATGCGCCAACTCACAGCGCGCCGGCTGTGGACTGTGGATGTTGCACGAACACTGATTGCCGAAAGACGTCACGCATATCTCGGCTTGCTAGCTTGTTTTTCGGTTGCGTCGATCAGGCGACGCGCGATGAACTGCACGCGGACGGCATCCCGGTTCATACGACGCCGCAGCGGCTGGCTCGGGCTTTCACTCGTCTGGTCGATTACCGGCAAGGGCGCGAGCTGCTGATGCAGACACAGGGTAGCGTGCCCGCCAAGCTGCCGGAAGGTTTGGATGAAATGCAATCAGAGATTCAAAATGCACTCGGGAATGGAATAACGAAACTAAGTAAGCGGCGAGCGAGCTACCCGCTTACTTCAACGATTCGACATTCTGGTAAGGCCCGGGCCACCGAAACAAATGTCAGGCGATGCTGTGGAGATCAAGTTACGCCTCTTGAATCATCCAACTTTCGTGCCCGTTTTTGAGTTCAATGCGGCTGGCGCGCTCGGCCCTGCCGACGCCCTCCACGAATTCGCGCTTTCACCGCTGAACCCGGTTCTTGCGCGCGACCTAGTCCATTGAATCAGTGAAATTACACTGATGATGGTGCATGGGCAAAATGAATCTGACTGAAGCCAAGCGCGGTTGATCCTGCTGCTCGACGAAGGGGCCTCGCGCGGGGCGATCATGAACGAACTGCGATGCAATTCGCGTTTCATTACCATATGGCAAACCCGTTTTGCCGGTGAGCGTCTGGCGGGCCTGTACGG
>LELG01000001.1 GCA_001045575.1 Candidatus Burkholderia pumila | reverse complement strand
GTCCTGGTCTGCCCGGTGGTGGGTCGGATACATTGGGCAGGCCAGTATCAGGCAGTGCAAACGCAGTCTCGGCACTGTCAGCGTCATCAGGTTCAGCAACGATGGCCTGCTCGGCCTCGTTGAACAGCGTCCAGCCCTTGGCGCTTTGCCAGTTGCTTTTCGGTGCGACCCTTGACCACTTTTCGAAAGGAATTGAGTTTAACCTTAAATATAGAATTATCTTAAATTTTCAATACCTTAAATCAATCAAGCCGACTTTGTCAGCAACAAACGTCTGTCTCGCCATTCCTCAGTCGAATAGTCATATCTCTTATTATAATAGGACACTAAGCTAGATAAAGGATAAAGGATCGTCGATAGAGATCGTAGTCGACTGAAAAACGGCAACCACCGTTCCCAAGACGACATCCATCATCGCCATCGTTTGCCCTGCCGGCAATTGAATCCGATCGTCCTTTTGCAAAACAGAAGAGATGTCCTGACTCGGTAGCGTGAAACGCGGATCAAGGCCAAGTCAACCAGTTCGGACGACGCTCCGGTGCTGAGACCCAAAAAACAGCTGCGGTGGATCGCCGTAGCTCGCTACAGCGCATAGTCTCCCAGTTTAAAATTTCACGCCAAGGCGCTACGATTCTTGCAACGTCCTGATAATCGACGCGACTCAGAATGATGGCAGGTCAACGTAGACATCGCGCAGCTTTCTCGCGTTGTATCGTGGTCGGTCATAACATGTGCTGTTTTTTCTTATGAGACTTCCAGGGTGTCGGACACCGACGTATAGCAAGATTTCGGCTATCGTAGCCGTATGCAACGGACCACTTTGATAGATGTCGCTCGCGTGTCACCCGGAAGTACGAGCAATCCTTCATAACAGCCTCGACTTCACATACTCCGGCATTGCTGAACAGGGCGATTATGTCCTCGCGGCTCAAACTGCCTGTCGCCAGATGAGTTTGAACCAAACGGAGCGACTCTCTTTCATCGTCGAGCACCGCTTCATGCGGGTCAACCAGAGATCGGACTAGGGGGACAGACACACGGTTCTCTTTGTAGCCGACCGACGCGTTTCGGGCGGGCTCATTGCCTGACGTCGAGATAACAACCGCGCTTCCATTGCACCGCTATGCGATGCCATTGAAAGGTCGATGCAGAGCTGCCGTGCGTTTTGTTTCTGGGGTCATGTGACTCAAGAGGAAGACAACCATCGATCGTATTGATCTTAACAAGCCCGAAACTACCTTTGGCTTTGGCGACTAATCCTGATAATTCGTATTATCAGGATAACGTTTAATGAGTAAATAATGGGTAAAATCAGGGAGTAGGGTATCTACGTCCCGCCCAGACGGGCCTTCCGATGAATCACAAGAAGCCGCACATGGCCAATAAACCGCAGACCGTCACGAAAAGCCGCGTGTCCTATACGCGCAATCATTTCGCCGCGCTGCGCGCGTTCGTTCAGCGCGTGCCGGCAGCGATGATCGCGCGCCTGTATTTCTCCGAAGACGAGCACGGCCACGAAGCGACGTCGGGCTGCGTCGAGTCATACTTGCGGCACATGCAGGCCGAATTAGTCGACCTCGCGCTCGAGCACGGCTCGTCGGTGTTGGCTGAGCATCTGAAAGCGTCGGCCAAAACCCACGGCAGCGCACGGCTCACGGCCGTCACCCTCAAGATGGTCGAGCAGGCGGCACTGCTGGCGGTGGCTAAGCCCGAGGCGACGCACAACGTCGGCATGTGGTTCCGGCCGCTGGTCGCGCGCCGCTTGAACGACGCTGGTATTCGCACGCTGGTCGAACTGGTGGACTTTTGTAACCGGCGCGGTGGAAGTTGGTGGCGTGCCATTCCACGCATTGGGCCGGGTCGCGCGCAGCGAATCCTATCGTGGTTGCGTCAAAACGAGACGCTGATCGGCGTGCACGTCGCCGCGGACGTGTCACTCGACGATCCCTTCCGTGCGCCAGAAAGCCAACGTGTAACGATTGATACGGCTTCCGTCACGCTTGTACCGCTCGAACGCCTCCAGCTGGCGCACGCCCTCTCAGGTACGGACGGCATCAATCGCCACAGCAGCTTTCCTTACATCCGCGCCAGCCACGATCTTGACGCAGTACGGACGTACTTGCATCACTACCGCGATCAACCCAAGACGCTGCGCGCCTATACCAAAGAGCTCGAGCGTTTTCTGCTGTGGTCCGTCACCGTCAGGAGAAAACCGCTGAGTTCGCTGCTTGCCGATGACTGTGAAGCCTATAAAGATTTCTTACGTGCCCCCTCCCCCAATTTCGTTGGTCCGCGTGCGCCCAAAGCAAACAGCCGATGGCGGCCGTTCGCCACCGCGGAACTGAGCGCCGAAAGCCAACGTTATGCCGTGCGCGCGTTGCGCGCAGCCTTCACCTGGCTGGTCAATGTGCGCTATCTCGCCGGCAATCCATGGACTGCCGTCTCCGACCCGATCACCGTCCAGCGGGAAGACCTCCTGAAAGTCGATCGGGCGTTGCCGCCGTCGCTTTGGCAACGCATCCGTGCATATATCGATACCCAGTGCGGGCAAGAAGACGGCTCGTACTGGCGGTCGATCCGGGTCGCGCTGCTGCTGGGGGGTGACTCGGGGCTGAGGCGTGAGGAACTCGCCGACGCGCGGCGTGAGGCGATATCTCCTACGAGCCACGGAAATGGCTACGGCAACGACGATGAGACCGTCTGGCAACTATCCATCGTGGGCAAACGAAACAAGCAACGAACGGTTCCGGTCAGCTCGGCAACCATCGCTGCCCTGGCCGCGCATTGGCGAGACCGCGAGCTCGATTTCGAAACAGCGAAAGACGGGCCGCTGCTGTCGACGCTTTTTGTGCCCCGGACTGCCTTCGGGCAAAGAAAGTATGCCGATGGCACCGCCCTCGCCTACCACGTCGATGGCGTTAACAAAATAGTCGAATGGGCAATGAAACGGCTCATCGCCAGCATGCCGGATCTGTCAGTCGAGGACATGAAGCGGCTGGCCGGCACGTCGCCGCATACTTTTCGGCACACGTTCGGAACGCTCGCGGCCGCCGAGGACATGCCGCTGGACGTTGTGCAAAAGATTCTCGGACACGCATCGCTGCAGACGACTTCGATCTACGTTCAGGCGGAAAAACAGCGGATGTTGCGCGAGGCTGCGTCCTTCTATCGTCGGCCAAAATCCGACGAATCCAACGGAAAGGACTAGGGGCGCCCGTTGACACTTGCGCGGCCCGAAAGCATCCATTCGCAATAGACGCTTACATCTTTTGTATCCACGGACGCAATACGCCAAGCGTCTCAGCGTTCGTGCCAAACGAATGTCCAGCTGGTTCGTCGTGCTGCTGCTTGGCATCGGCCTTTCCGGTGCGTGCATCGATGCGTCGGCGCACGTGACAGTCGGAATTGGTTTTGGTTACGTCCCACCCGTCTACGTGGCATCACCCCCAGTCTACTATGCACCCCCACCTCCCCCGGTGTACTACGGTCCCCCTCCGCCTGCTGTCATCTATCAGCCGCCTCCGCCGTCGATTATGATTATCTATGGCGCAGACCGGCAAGAGCGTGAGTGGCGAGAACGTCAGGAATGGCATCAATACAGGGCATACGAGCGTCGGCGTGCTTACTATGGGTACTGAGGCGAACTGTAGATTCTTATCTTTCTGCGCATGCTTTTGACAATTCGTGTACAAAAGGCTTCAAGTTCAGAATAGGGATTTATGTTGAACGAACTTGGTTAGCTTTCCACGTTTGAAGCATAGCAAGTGTCATTTGAATGATCGGCGCGATTTCCTCACCGGTCAGCATCATCTCACCCACCTGGTCCATATCCACTGAGAACTCAAACATCAATCGCATTGCGCCACGTTCTCGCCGCTTGCGAATTTTCAAATCGACCCCCGACGACTCTTTGACACTAAGCAAGTGAGCGATGATCTGATCCACTGTGCGTCGCTTAGGTGCGTCGAGCATAGGTGTCAGCAGTCATGGGACCTCCTCATGCAAAGCACCAATTGAGTAGTCGCAACATGAAGCCAGGAGGTCGGGCGAGCTTAGGGTCGGGATTGAACTGGCCAAGCTCCACGACGCGCAATGTCTAAATCTGATAACCGAGTCGTTATCAGGCTTGACGGCGATAGTTCATAACTCCCCTCCCCTTCTCGAAACCGGCACACACGGTTGTGAGCGCAGGCGTCTAAAAGCGCCGTCGAGAGTCACTCAGTGCTGCGGCGGCCGATGTCATCGAATTCCATCGTCCGTCCGCTAATGACCAGCTCTGATTCGGGCCGGTTGGTAACGGCAGCGGCGTACGTTCGACAGCCGCACAATACGCTTGCGTCACCGCTTACGAACGCTCAGCCCTGCCTTGCTGTAGAGTCGCCAGATTCGCTTGTGGTTGGCAAGCCAGCCCTCGCGTTGCAAAAGCACATGAATTCGACGATAGCCGTAGCGGCGCTTCTGCGCGGTTAGGCTGACCCGGTCGCAGGATATGGAGACCGACAGGCCGTGCTATCAGATCGGCGAGCTGCAGCCCATCGGAGTTCGTCTTCTTATCGCAAATCACAATGTCGAACGGGTACGGCACCCGAGTGTGATTCTCGCCGTCGCATACCCGTTGAAACGCCAGCTCGAGATCGGCGTTCTCCTTCGCGCCATGTGTCTCACACACGATGTGCGTCAGCGCCTCGTGTTGCCCCTGGAGGTGCAGGAAGTGCCGCACACGCTCCAGACCGTACTGGATGCTGATGTGATACGGGTTGTAGGGATTCGCGTAGCGCTGCGTGAGTCACCGCTTGTCGATCACGACCGTCGCCACCGTCATCGGTACGTCCGCGATGATCTGCGTCAGCGCGTCTAGAAACGTCTCGCGCGCTTCTTTGCCGAGTTTCGAAAATGCGCCGCGCTTACGTCGAACATCGATCTCGTGGAGGACCACACAATCGTGTCCGAACCTGTCGAACTTGAGCTGCTTAATGCACGGGATGATTACGTCAGTGTAGGCGGTTTTTTGGACGATGCAAAAACACAAAACGAAGAGCGGATAAGCTTTGTCGATCGACGTCAGGCTGTGGTCTCCGCTTTCGTCGACAAAGACGATGTAGTCGCTATGCATGGACAACGTGTGGTTCATTCCTATCGGCTGATCCTAGTAGATCGGTGCCCGCCCTTCTCCGTCCGGCACCGGGCTCGCTTACCCTGCCCGTGACGTCTCAGAATTTCGTGATCGCCCCCTGCTCGCTCGATTCTCAGAAGTATCTGGCGCTCAAGCGTGCCGGCAATTTGCAGACGCTTGCAAGACAGATCGGTAGTTGCATTTGCGCACTTGTTGGTCCGTTCCGCCTCGACGGGTTTAACGTGGAGTCGGCTTTCGTAGTGAATGCGCGACTGTCGTCCTATGGCCTGTCCAACGCGGCTACGCACTCGTTACCCATGGTTTCAACAGGTGCCGCAGGCCCGCGATGTGGTCTCGGACTTCGGCGGTAACGGGCGGCCTCGCCGTCCAGCGCGCCGGCGTGACCTGCCGCAAGTCTGGGATGGCCTGACGCTGTGCGTTGGCAAACCGCTCAAGGTCGAGTGCGGTGGCGGGGACGGAGTTTTCCGGACCGGAGTGCGGCGGCGAACGACGGCATCCAGCCCGCGGCCTGTTGTCCGATGCGTTCGGTGAGACTGAAGATCGTCAATGAATCGCCACTTGCTCCGATCAAGAACTGGCGCGTCTTATCCGCGTCAATGAAGGTTCGGCCAGCGTTTTGCAGGGCGACAACTTGGGCATCCACGTGTTGCTGTTCGCGTGCTTGTTTGGCGTGGTGATCGGTGGTCAGACGGTGCAGGAGGTGAGTGAAATCGACGGGATTACGAAGCAGGGCGCGCAGGTAGTTGATCGGCGCCTTGGCGAGCTTCAGGTGGTCCCAGGTAGCTTCCACGACATCGGAAAGGCGCTTGCCGTGCTCGCGTGCTTCGCGCATGAGTTTGAAAATCAGAAAATCAAAAAAAAACCCAGGTAGTGCAGGCGCTGAAGGTCCGCAGGCAGTTGGCCCGGTTGTCTCTTTTGAAAAATAGAAGGGCTTAGATTCATTCCACCGTCTGCCACATTGGCAGACGGTACCGACAAAGAAGTTTGTGCCGGGGAGGATGCCGTCGACGTCGAAGAAGGCGCTTGCGCGTCTTCCCCCGCCTGCGCGCGCGAAGGTCCAACCAAGGTTTTGCCGCGTCGACAGTCCGAGCAAGGGCGGAAAGGACAGCGGCGAGCGCGAGGCGGAATTTGCTCGATGTGCGCGGCACGAAACGCTGCGCGGAAGATGATCCAGGGCAGGTTGGTCGAGTCACATCGAAAGGCGGTGAGGGCGGTCGAATCTTCGGGGTATGCTTCACCCTCGCCAGCAACGAAATGTTGCGCGATAAACATGTCGAGCGCTCCATTTAAAGAAAATGGATTGAATTCGCTTGACTGCAGATCGCGTTTCGCTACACTTGCAGTTGTTCAGACCTCCCGGTTTCCAGCCGGTGAGTGTGAGTATAGGGTGGGTGCGAGGTTCTAGCCAAGCGTCCTTAGCAAAAGCCTTCTGTTCCAGCCGAGGGCTTTTGCCTTTTTAGACGTCAAGAATTAACTTCTTTAATCTCATTTTTTTGTAAGTCTATGATTTTTAAAGATCTTCTTTAAGAAGAATGTTTCCGACTCAGACAGTCGCGATAAAATGTAAATTTTTGATCTAAAAGAGTTTTATCAATTCTGACGGTCGTTCAATAGCTGCGTCCGAATATATACTCGGCGATCTTTTCGCTCCATTCGTCCGCTATCCTGTTCCGTCTTTTCCGCTGAAACGCAATGCGATCACCCTGTTGCGCACGGACATATCGCATATCTTCCGCTTCCCACGGTTGAGGCTTTGAACCTGGGGCGCGGGCAGTCTTGTGGCTTCGGCGATGCAAGCACAACTGCCTTCTCTTGTGTCAGCGATGGGTTTTCGACCAGCTGCTTGACAGCCTGAACCACCTCCGCTGAGTGTCCCTGCTCGGACGGCATCGCTAGTTTCTGTGCCGCATTCCCGCCCAAGCGGTGCGGACTCTTAGAAATCAGATCTTTGGCCTCGTCTGGCAAGTTCGCGAACGAAAAAATCCGTGCTACGTGCTACGGACCTTGCGTCAGCCCCGACAGTCGGATGATGTCCGTTTACGAGAAGCCGGACAAATTCTGCATGCGGACGAATTGCCGATACTTCTCGAAGTCGGGGAGTAATGGAGCCAAAAGGTTCGAAAACGTTGCTCCAAGTTCAGCTTCCGCTACAGAAAGGAATTAATTGGGGGTCAGCAATAGATGTGAGCTACGTTTGAGCCACGTTTGATTTACGAGTCGGAAACGGACGCCGATTGTCCTGGTTCTCATTAGGATGTCGCGAGAGGCATATCGGAGATAAAAGTGGATACCATTCGCCCTAGTGCGCAAATACCGCAAAGTTCGCGAGTTCAAGACATACATCAAAAGGGGCAGCCTTCGTCTCTTTGAATCACAATGGCTCGTAGACTTCCTCGCTTTTAACCCATTAGTCTAACCGAGGCGTGCGGCTTCTGGCAAAAATATCGGGGAAACGCTGACGTTGTTGAGTGCATGTTGCTTGAGATCGCTCTTTCTTAAGCGAATGCCAGCAGCTTTCAACAACGGCCGACAGCCGCTTGCCGTTGTCGCGCGCTTCGGCCCATTAGCTTGAAAACGAAAAATTTATTAAAGTCCAGCGAAGTGAGGCGTTCGAGATCCGAGGGCAGGGCGCCTGGTTGTCTCTTTTGAAAAGAGGTTAGGTAAACATCCTTATAAGGACCGTCTGCCAACGTGGCAGACGGCTGCGCTTTGCCTTTTGTCTGCGCGAGCTGTTCGCTGTCCGACATGATTTCGGAATTGGACCTGGCAGCCGCTTTCGGATCTACAAAACCAAGTAGTAAGACGGCCTTTTCGGTCAGATAGAGATAGGCCCGGCCGTAAATGCCTTCGGCCTCATAGCGCCTTTGGGGGCGCGTTGGATCAACCCTGCGGATTCCAGGTCGTCGAGACTGCGGTAGAAGGTGCGCATGGACTGCATGGCTCGACCCGTAAGAAGATCACGGCGAGCGTAGGATTGCACAGCGTAAGGGCGATTTGATAGAATAGTCCTAGCGAGGAGCGAGCGCAGCGAGCACGTCCGGGTAGGACGTCGCCGGGTAGGACGTCGATGTGCGAGGCCCGGAATGCTGCCCGGAACGTTACCCAAGTGAGGTTGGTTGTGTCGCATCCAAACTCGATGAGTGCCTGCGAGTCGGGTGCAGAAATCGATAAGGGCGGTTGGTTCGGGGTGAACATACTCCTCGCCAGCAACCTCTGGTTGCGCAATAGACATATCTAACGTCCATTATACCCTTCCGAAGGACACGCTGCGCAGCGTGACGGTGCCCATAGCTTATGATAAACTTATATTGAGTCATCCGCCATGACGCTAGTGGCGGGCACCTGTTGGAGCGTCGGCGCTGGTTTCCTGACGGGCACCTCGCGATTCAACGACTTACGCTCGAACAATCCTCTATGCTCACCGCGTTCGTTCAGTGGGAGACATCATTCCCGTCCGTCATTGTCATGCTCGAAGGGCGAAAGTGGCGAGCCGGATGACTGCACCCGATCAGACGTTGAACTCGTGCGAGTTCTTTCGGATGACGGAAGACAAGGAGTCCTATCCGATTGTATTTTCCACGCATCCTTGCTGGATGGAACCGGGCGGAATGTTATGTTGCACGACACCCTTATCGGTGGTCTTGGCCCTGATTCCGCGCTCTGGTCTCAAAACCGATCCGCGCCTCGGATCTCCACAGTGTTCGATACGGCGGACTGGGCGATGTATCTGCCTATCCGGCCCTTCAAAGCAGCGTCTTCTTTCCCATCCGGCATGAAAGGGCGCTTGGAATCTTTCACGTCGGGTTAGCGCGACCAGCCCACGAAGGGAAAGGTCACGATCCTCGATGCTCAAGCCAGAGGTAACTGGGCAACACTGGGCCAGGATATTTTGCGCGGCACCCTGTCGAATCGTCGCGCAGATGCAATTGCTCACCTCGCATTTACGTCACTCGAACATCAGGTTCTTGCTTTCTCCGGGGCGGGTGTCAAAGCAGAAGAGATCGAGGGGAGACTGTCCATTTCAAGCAAAGGATTAGAAAGAATACGACAGTCGATTAATCATAAAATGGGGTCGCATGATTTCGTGCCAGTGTGAATAAACGAGGCAAAGAGTACCGGTTTGATCGCATTCTAATATCTCAAAAAGTAATATAAAAAGACACTATCATCAGAAATTAATCTATGTAAACTATCCCTCGCCGCGCTTTAAGCTTCCCGGTAGACTCGTAGTCGGTGCGAACGAACATCGCCGGACCCAACCGCAAATACCGTGATAAAGCTTCGAACAATAGGAAAACTGATTATGCTGGTAGTGGCGGCTCGCGCGACACCGAGCACTGCCCAGGAGTCGTCGCCCGGGCAGCTTTCGGCGATCAACTGGACGGTCTCTATCGCATCCCATCGGACACAGCCTCCGGTCGCGCTGCGAGTGATTTCGCCGGTGCACTGGAAAAGGGGCTGAACGATGATATTCGAGTCACCGAGCGCTTCGAGGACAAGACGTTGCCTGTGGCGCTGTCTGACGATTCTGACCGAACGCCATTCGGTGTTCTGTTCGCTGGAGATCTCTCGTCCTAAGAACCGATTCTCGCCTTGTCAATTCGGCCCTACAGCGTCAATTCGATTGATGAGGCACACCTTGGCACGACTGGCGGCGCCTGCTTATCGAACGGCCCTGAGCCATCAAGGACTCGTCCTGCTTGCAGCGGTGCGCTGGCCCCCGACCGGGATCTGGTCGCGCAAGCCGATCGAGTCGCTGAATGACTTCGCCGTCATGCGAATCCGGACCTACGACGAATCCTCCCGGCGCGTGATAGCGAATCTTGGCGCACAGGTGGTTTCGCTGCCGATTCAAGAAGCGCTGGCTCAGATCAAGATCGGCAATATCGATGCGATCATATCGTCCGGCGATGGCAACGCAGGCCGTGCGTATGCTGCTATTTTGCCGAATTTTACGGCACTTCGCTATGCCTCTACCCATTGTCGTTTATCGTCGCCAGCAAGCGCTTCATGGACAGCCTGCCGGTGGCGCAACGCACTGCAATTTTTCACGCAGACGCCGAAGCAGAACGTCTCGCGTGGCAACGGCTTCCTGAGCGTGTGCGCCTAAACTACCGCGCGATGGCCAGCTGGGGGTGACGGTTCATGATCCAGCCCCAAAACCGCTCATCGCCGCGACAGAGCGGGCCGCTAAGGCCGATACCAACGCAGTGATCGAAACCGATTACGAAACAGCACAGATGTTAAGCCAGTTTTGCACCTGCCCCCGTTGTCACACCGACTCTGCGATGTCCAAACTGAACGCGAGGCTGAACGATGAGCGCAACCAGGACGACTCTGACGTTGGCCATGGTCGCTATCAGCTATATCGCTGCCTTACTCGTCGGCGAATGTATAAAGGCCGGCCCGACCGACGGGACGAGCACGCTTGCCCTCAAAGACGCGACCTCTTCGTGCCAGATCGAGAATATCTACGTGGGTGACGGATTGATCCGTGGCAGCCTACGCGCCGATCAATCAGAAGGAGTCCTCCCATGTCCGCAATTGATCTGAACGTCGACATCGGCGAGGGTGGTGCTCACGATGACGCGCTGCTCGACTACGCGACATCCGTCAACATTGCCTGTGGCTGGCATGCTGGCGACGCGGTCACCATGCGCAGGACCGCCGCTGCAGCTCTCGCAAGAAACATCGCGATCGGCGCTCACCCTGATTATCCCGATCGGGAGCATTTCGGGCGGGAAGCTGGTTGCCGCTGCTCGCAGCGCCGGGCTCACCGCTCTTGATGAAACGTTCGTAGACCGCGGGTATCGGCTCTGGCGGCCAGGCGAGCGTCCGAGATTGTCGCGAACGGCCGGATAGAAGCGCTGGATGGCACGTGGATTCGCATTGCCGCTCAGACCATGTGCTTGCACGGCGATGGAGATCATGCCGTCGAATTCGCTACTGCGATCCGCTCTGCAATATTGCATCCCGGCAACAATGTCCGATAGACCATAATCGGATTTTTGGAAATCATCTCTCCAATTTCTCAGAAAAGCATTTACCATATCGTAGTATGAAGTTGGTTGAATCGGAAACTAATAAGCGACAAAGGATTCGCAGTAAAGCGGTTGACGCCGGTGCGTCCAACACCGACGCCAACCTGACCATCAGAAGTTTTGAGAGAGGTCCCCCATGGCTTCGTACATTGTACGCCATCGTACGGGCGTCGCTGCGGATGCACGCGCGCCTACCCTCGCCAATTCGTTACGTGATGTAACCGAACCGCGTCGAAGTCTCCTCGAAACGCTCTTCTCATTTCCCCCGTCAGCCAGTACCTCGACAGCTCTTGGCTGGCTTTTCGCTGCTTGTCGCCCTGGAGGGCACTCGAGCAGCTCTTTTTATTCTCACTCGCTCCTGCAGCGCACCGCTGCGCGATCGACACGCCTCGTAAGAGCACACGATGCATGTTCCTTTTCCTACCATAAGACAATTAGGATTCCTGATTTTAATAGGAGCCCTATCCAATTGCATTGCCCACGCGTCCTGCTGGGAAAAACCGCAGGCTCGCAATACAGCATCGACCCGGCGCTGCTCAAGGCGATCGCCTGGAAGGAATCGCGCGGCTGGACGGGCGCACGTGGGCCCATGCTCAAAGACGGCAACCAGGCGCTCGGTCTGATGCAGATCAACACGGTCCATCTGCCGACCCTCGTGCGCGCGGGCATCCAGCGCCGCGACTTGTTCGACGCCTGTACCAGCCAACGCATTAGCGCATGGGTGCTGGCCAGCTGCATCGCCCAGTTCGGCTCCACCTGGAAAGCGGTCGGCTGCTACAACACCGGCCCCGCGTCCACCAACACCGCCGCCCAGATCCGGTACGTGCGCGACGTCCAGCGCTACTACGCCGCCTACAAACGACCCCAGCCGGAGATGCGATGACCGGTTCCGTCACGTCAATAGCCATTCGACTCGTCGCTGCCCGATTCATTGCCGCGATAGTCGTCAGTGCGGTCACGCTTTCGTGCGCGGCTCAGACGCTTGCTGCGCCGCGGCCCATCGGCCGCCTGTCCGATGTGACGCAGTTTGGCATGCGTCCCGACGGCCAGTTCGTATTGTGCGATGGCGATGAATGCCCGCCGCGCACGCAAAAGCATCTCACCCAGCCACCCGCTGAACGAGTGGCCTCTCCTGGACGGATCATCTCCGAGCCTGCGATCAGGTCAACCCATCCACGTAAAGAGCCGTCAGGCATAAACGACACGTCACGCACAAGCCATACGTGCCGCTCTGCAAATAAGGTTTTCATCCGCCCTCACTAGGAGCCACGTATGTCCGTCATCTTGAAGTCCTTTTGCCACCCGCTGACTACGCCCGATGACATCGCGTATCAGCTTGATCCCGCTCGTCAGGACGCGATGTTCGAAGAACTGCATCAATGGGCGAAGGCCCTGTTGTACACAATGCTGCTCTTCGCGCTCGTTTTCACGTGCTTGCACGCTGTTGCGTCCGATGGCACCGAGTTTCAGGAAGCCACCACCAAATTCGAGGGCTGGGTCAAAGGTAACGCCGGCAAGCTCGCCGCCCTCGTATGCGTGCTGATCGGCATGTTCATGGCAGCCATCCGCAAGGACTGGAACTGGCTGTTCGGCGGTGTGGTGCTGGGCATGATCGTTGGCATCGTGGTCGGCATTATCAACGCAAGCTTCACTGCCACCTTGTAAGGAGCGTGCGATGGCCGCCGAGGATTTTGCTCACACCATCCCCGTCACGCTTGACGATCCCACAAAGCTCCTGTTCTGGAAGATCGACGTCGCGATGGTCCTCATGACCGGCATCATGGTCGGGCTGGGTACGAGATACCCCATCCTCGGCCTCACCCTCGGGTTCGGCCTCGCCTTTGTGTAATCGAAATTCTTCAGGGCTGGCACGCACTCTGGCGCCGCATTCCATCTGCTCGGCTGAATGACTGGCCAGCCGCCTATGTCGGATCTGCCCGACAGCTATCTGCGTGAATTCTAGAGGTGATCGACCATGAATCCCGATATCGCCAGAAACGAACGCGATGGGCCTGCGGCAACAGGTGAAATTCCTCAAGCTGTTTCGTCATCGCCCTCGGTTCCATCGTTGTGCTGCTGCTCTAGATCATCCTCTTGCTGCGCGATACCACCCATATTGGGCCGCCTGAAATTCGTTACGGCTACGAAATCGGTGCCAGCACGGGGCGACTATCTAATAAGCGACATATCCGATTACATCGTCGACCTGCAGGCGACAACGATACCCGAGACGGTCGATCACAACAACGCGACGATCCTCAAGATGACCGATCCCGATTCCTATCCGACGATCAAGCCCATGCTCGACGCAGCAGCAATCCGGATCAAGCGCGAGCGGATCACGACGATTTTCGTCAAACGCACGAAGAGCATCGATCACCCCAACAACCGCGTGATCATCACCGGCACCTTCAAGACGTTCATCGGCGACAAGCTCGTCGATTCCGAGGACCGGAGCCTGCTCACGGTCGCGTCCACCGAGCTTGCCGGTCGAGCGATCAAGAAGGTCATTCATACGGGTAACGCAACAGGCACCGAGACGCTGTTCGTGGTCGACGATCAGGGCGCGACGTACCAGCTGCTGCTGCAACCCCGTCATGTGCCGTCTGCAAACATCATCGTACCCACCACTGGTGATAGGGCGGGCCGAGGTTCGGTGCTCCGGACTGCCGCGACCTCGTCGGCCTATCAGAGCGCCATCAAGGATCTCATCTTCGAGATGGCCACCGCGCAGACCGACCCGGGTGCCGACCCGCCCTCATCAGCCGTGCCCGTCAATCAGGAAGTGCCGCTGTGGAAAGAGGCCCGCCTTGTCTTCTTGCAGACAAAATTCCTCGAAACCCCGTTCGTCGGCGAGCAGTACACGCTCACCAATGTATCCGGCGCCGATATGGTGATCGCTGAACAGAAACTGTATCGGCCGGGTGTCGTCGCTGTCGAGCAGCAAACGCTCGCGTCGCACCTAGCGACAGCACGCGCGTTTTCATTGTCAGGCAGCGGACCCGCGATGAGTGACCGCCACGATTCGTCCGCGCTGGCGGGCTCAAACGATCGCATCAAGTCGCATCAGCGCGCGATGCTTGTCGTCCATGATCGCCATTCTGGCAGCGACCGGCGTGGGTTTCTTCCTCACGGGTGACTTGCCCCCTGCATCGAAACCGAAATCCGTGGTCGAGCAGATTCAGCTGCCCGGCTCCATCAACGATCGCGACGCGTGGCGAACGCTCTCTGATGCCAGGCTGCTGGACCTTCAGCAACAGATCCAGCGCCTCACGGTGGACCAGACTTCCGCGAAGGCGGCCATCGACAAGATCGCATCGGAAGTCGCTGCACGACAGGCAGCAGAAGCCAGTGCAGCCGCGAGCGCTGCTGCCGCAGCATCGGCGGCCTCCGCTGCAACATCCGCACCGGCAGCAGCAGCCGTATTGAATAAACCGTTGCCAGTTGGCACCGCACGTAGCAGCCTAGGCGGCAAAACGCGTGCTGCCTCCGCCCGGTGGCAGCGACGCACTGAACACGCCGATCGGCGACACCCTTCCGGTCTCTAACGAACTCGAGATCATCGATTTCGACGACACCGCAAATGCTGGCGGGTCGGGTAATGGTAGCCGAAGCAATGGTGCGGACAGCGGCGGCAAGCTCGAGGTTCAAGGCTTCCCGGTCGACGCCCGTGCGTGCCGATACAGGATGACGACGCCCACGTCAGGTGGTACTGTGTCCGGCACTGGCAACAAGGATGACATTAATCTGCTGCCCGCCGGTTCGTTCATCCCCGTTGCGATGCTCAACGGCGTGGACGCACCGACGGGCGGACAGGCGCAAAGCGGACCCGCTGTCCGTCGACCTGCAGGTGCTCAAACCGGCGAGTCTTCCGAACGGCAAACAGCTCGACCT
Source organism: Candidatus Burkholderia pumila (assembly GCA_001045575.1). Classification (GTDB taxonomy): domain Bacteria; phylum Pseudomonadota; class Gammaproteobacteria; order Burkholderiales; family Burkholderiaceae; genus Caballeronia; species Caballeronia pumila. The sequence goes on along the minus strand of LELG01000001.1, from coordinate 38,508 downwards.
GGCGGGGTGCCGGATCGTATCGAACGCATGGGGTGATCTCTCGGCCGAACGAATGATGGGCCGCGTGCAGACCCTGTCGTGCATTGTCAACGGCCGCGCGATCGAGATCAAGGACAAGCTCATCGGCGAGGACGGCAAGGAAGGCGTAAGCGGGCGGCTCGTTACCAAGCAGGGTCAGCTGCTCGCGAACGCGCTGCTGTCGGGCACGTTCGGCGGCATGGGACAGGCGTTCCAGCAGTCCGCAACCATCACCTCCGTTTGGCGGCGGTGGCGTCGCCCAGACCGTCGATGGCGGTCAGGTCGGATGTGCGGCGCTCGGCGGCGGTATCGACTCCGCGGGCCAGATGCTCGCACAGTATTACCTGAAAGCTGCCGACAAGCTCTTCCCGGTCATCAAGACCAATGCCACCCGCACCATCGAAGTGTCGATCACTAAAGGTGTGCACGTTGATGCCGCCACGGCCGCTGCGTTTGAGACACCCTCGCCGGCCAACCGTTTCCGGAATCGCAATCGGAGAATCCGAGATGAATAACCGTTTCCCGCGCGCGCACCTGTCCGTCGCCGCGCTCGCCTTCCTGTCCTGCGCTGCAACCGTCCGTGCCGATGACGGCACGGACGGTCACCCAGAAGGTCGCTGATCACCTGAGCGCGACCTACCCGAAAACGCCCTTTCGTGACATCAAGCCTGCACCGTTGCCCGGCCTGTACGAGGTGTCGATGGGCGGATAACGTCGCCTACACCGACAGCACCGGTCGCTATTTCCTGTTCGGTCACCTGTACGACATGCAGGATCAGGTCGACCTCACCGAGCAGCGGCAGGCGCAAGGCTATCGGATGCGCTTTCCCGCCGCAGTCCTGAACTATGCGATCAAGACCGTGCGCGCGGCAACGGCCAGCGCGTGCTCGCCATGTTCTCGGACCCAGACTGCCCTTACTGCCACCAGCTCGAGCAGCAGCTCACGCTCGTCGACAACATGACGATCTACACGTTCCTCTATCCGCTCGAGTCACTGCACCTTGACGCGTGACCAAATCGATCCGAATCCAGTGTGCCGCGGATCCGGCGAAAGCCTGGAAGGAATGGATGAGCGAGAACCGGTTGCCGCCGCTCGTCTCGTGCCATCACCCGATCAACGACAACCTCGTGCTCGGCTCGCGCCTGGGCGTCACGGAGACGCCCACGATCATCGCCGAAGACGGCCGGATGTTACCCGGTGCCGTATCGGCCGCTCAACTCAAGCCTGGCTCGATGTCCCTAAGAAAGTCCCCGTGGGAGATGCTGGCAAGGTCGCCGGATCTCCTGCAGCCGGACCACCGAGCAACGCAGCCGCTGCGGGAGACTCACGATGAGTTCGCCATTTTCCAGTAAGCCAGATCAATCTCGCAACATGGGTCACGTCATGACCATTACGAAGCCGGGCGCTGGAAAGACGTGTTCGTTCTAGGATGTATTGCAGGCATACCAACTGTGTCCCGAAGGAAGAGGCAGCTCACAAACCGATCCAGAAAACCCGTCGTATCAATCGACAGGAGAGGACGCGCGATGAACAAGTCATATATTTCCCGCAGTTCGACGTCCTGCGGGCCGCAATGATTCCCATCGTTGCGGTCGCGCTTGCAGCCACCCTTGCCGGCTGTTCGTTCGCGGGTCTCGACGCATCCAGCAAATTTTCCTGCAAGGCACCGGACGGTGTCGCGTGCGAATCGATGTCGGGCGTCTACGCGAGAACATCCAGGCGCACAACCTGCCCGGTCAGCAGATCAGCCATAACGCAACGCTGGCGTCGACCACAAAAACGCCGGCACCGGGCAGCGCCGTCCTGTCGCGCCCACTGTATTCCGGTTCGCCGATCCGCAGCGCGCCGCACGAGTTGCAGTTGTGGTTCGCCCCGTGGGAAGACGCTGACGGCGACCTCTATGACCAGTCGTATGCCTACCTTGTGATCGATAACGGCCAGTGGCTGATCGCGCACAACCAGCGCCGCATTCGCGACCTGTACCGGCCCGCGCCCGGCATCACGGTTGCGTGACGCCGCGCCAGCACCCGCCGCCTGCGGCCAGCGCCACGCCCGCTACGTTGGCCACTACGCCGCTCGATTCCAGCACCAACTCTGGTCCGACATCGCCCGCCGACACCGCTTCGGGACTCGCAGATGAAGCCGTGCGCTAGGCCGCGATGGCGAGCGATGCGGTCAAACAGTTCGCTGCGGGGATCCATACGCCAGACGGCTCGGGCATCGGACGGTGATCATGGCTCAGATTTTCGACCCATCCTGGCTCAGGCAGGCGCGCGACGCCGCCCGTTCCTTCTGGCGCGATGCCGTCCTTGGCGAAACGCCCGTACAGGACGATATCGAGACCACGCTGAATTTGCGTTGCGAGAAGGCATGTCGCCAGCAGGCCTTCACCAGATTCTCAAGTACGACCAGTATGACGAAAAGACCGGCCTCTTTTTTCAACGACAACGCGGTCAGTTTCTGCTTCTCCGTCGTTCCCCAGACGGATGCCGACGAAGATATGGTCAGCCAGCTGACGACCTTTTCACGCCGATCCCGCCCGGCACCGGCGTGCAATGGTGCCTGTTCGGCTCGACGCGGGTCGACGCGTTGCTCGAACACTACGAAGACTTACGGCACGAGGCCGTCGAAGCCGGGAAGGTCGATCCAATGTTTCTCGAGATCGCGCGTCGGCGCACCGACTACATCCGCTCGATGCAGGGGCAGTCGCTGTGGGAATCGACGCCCTTTCTCGTCAAACAAACGCGCCTGGTGTTCTCCGTCACGCGCTCGGGTTCGCACGCCGACCATACGCTCGTCAGCGACATGGCCGACCTGAAATCCACACTGATGTCGTCGCTGCGCGCGGGCAAGCTCCCGGCGCGGCACATGGATGCCGACGATCTGATCGCGTTCCTGTTCCCGATTTTCAATCCCGAATACCTGTTCAACAGCGAACCGATGCCGGATCTGCGCTACGACCCAACCCGGCCGATCCGGGAGCAGGTCACCGCGTTCGGGCACCGCGCGCGCGTACGCACGACCGAGATCCTGTTCGGGGTGCCGCCTGCCGACGACGAATCCGATACGCGCGTCGCCACGCGCGCGTTCGGCGTGCAACGCTATCCGCGCAAGGAACACCTGTGGGAAATGACCGGCATCATCGGTTGGTTCACCGACACCCAGCTGCAGTATCCGTGTCCATACCTGATCTGCGGTGGAATTTTTACGCTCGATCGCAACGTGGTCGACAGCTGCGTCCAGGTTCGCACGGCTCGTTGCTCAACAGAACGCCGAATCGAAGATAGCCAAGTTCCAGCCGAGCCTGGCTGCGCAGAGCCGTGACTGGAAGATGGTCCAGGTCCAGCTCGACGCGGGCGGGCAGATGTGTGAGCTCTATCACACGCTGGTTCTGTTTGCTCCGCGACAACAGATCAACCAGTACAGCCAGACTGCGATCAATCTTTGGGACAACATCGGCTTCCGGATTGTCCCGCTGCGCATGCTCAACCTGCAGGCGCTATACGCCAGCCTGCCAATGACGCTCACGAAGGGCGCGCGCGGCGATCTGAAGCGCAACCGCCTGATGAGCCAGAAAACCACCGTCAACGCCGTAGACATACATGTCGCCCGTGCTCGGCGAGTGGGCTGGCAACGGCAATCCCAATTATGCTGTTCTACGGTCGGCGCGGCACGATTACGCCGGTTGACTTTTATCGCAACCGTCAGGGCAACTACAACCTGTATGCATCCGGCGTGTCAGGTGCTGGCAAGACCGTGACACTGAACGAAGTGGCGTTCGGCTATCGAAGTGTGGGCGCACGTTGCTCGATCATCGATGTGGGCGGCTACGAGAATTTCGTGAACATGCTTCGACGGTGCGTTCATCCGCTTCAAGCTCAACTCGAACATCTGTATCAATCCGTTCTCGTGGGTCGGGCTCGATGAGGAAAACACCTTCGAGCAGGAATTGCGGATGCTCAAGCCGCTCATCGCCCGCATGGCGTCCCCCGAAGCACTGCTCAATGGTTGCCGTATGCATATTTTCATCGAAGAGGCCAAGAGGCCATCACGCCGGTCTGGAACCAGCACGGGCGCGAATCCAATCCGACGCTGATTTCCGAGTATCTGTAATCCGAAATCAAGAACGAGCATGGACACACCGAGCGAATTGCCTACGAGCTCGGCCGGCAACTGCGTCCTTTCTGCAAGGGCGACGTCTACGGTCGCTTCTTCGACGGCGAGGCGAACATCTCGTTCGACAATGATCTGACCTGCCTCGAACTCGAGGAACTGAAGGATGCGCCCGAACTGCGTCGCGTGGTGCTGTTCGCACTCACCAGCCGTATCGCGCACAACATGTACATGTCGCCACGCAACCTGCCCAAACTCTGCGTGATCGACGAAGCCTAGCAGCTGCTCGGTGACGACCGTGAAACGGCGCTCTTCATCGAGGAGGGTTACCGGCGCGCGCGTAAGTACAAGGGCATTTTCGTGCTCGGCACGCAATCGATTGAAGATGCGTACAAGAACGATGCATCGAAGGCCGCCTACAACAATGCGGACTGGAAGCTGATTCTGCGGCAGGACAAGCAGAAGCTCGACAACCTGATCCGCGAAGGGCTTGCCAGCTTCACGCCCGCTGTCGAGAAAATGATCCGCTCTCTGCAGAAGGAAGACGGTCAGTTTTCCGAGATGATCATCGACTCCCCAGACGGGCAGATGCGGGTACGGCATATCCCGGACCCATTTGCGCTGCTGGTGGCCACTTCAACCGGGGAGGAGTATGTCGAGGAGCGCAACCATCTGATCGCGCAAGGGTACTCTCACTTCCAGGCGCTCGAGCTCATGCTTGAGCGCCGTCGCAGAGGGCTGCGGCATGACGACCGAATCGAATTCTGGCCGGACGGAGCCCACGTTGCCGCCCGATCGCTCCGCGCCCGCGGCCGCGGCGGCGCCCATCGATCTTTCCGTTGCGACGCGCCCGGCACACCGGAACTGGATGAGAGGCTCGACGGCGGACTGGCTGAAATACTTCGTGCCAGTTCTCGCCTCGTCACTGGTGACGCTCGCCGTGATCAGCCCCTCCTTTACACCGTCATTTCGCATCGGGTGCCGCCGGTCGCAACGGTTGATCTGCAGAAGCTTGTCGAATCGGCACAGGCACGCCAGCTCGCCGTGTTTCGTTCAACGCACAGTGCTCAGGCTGCCCCGAGTGCAAGTGATGCGCAGGCAGCGGTCAACGAGACGGGACGGTTCGCGCGCGACCTGTCGGTTGCGGTGGACTCGCTCGGCCAGTCCTGTCATTGCGTGCTAATCAACAAGGCGGCCATTCTGAATACCGAATCCATTATCGACTACACCGATGTGCTGCGTGCGCGACTCAAGCTGGACCCACCAGCCGGAGTGCGGAAATGAACATCGTCGTCGAATATCCAGAGAATTTTCCGCTAACTGGCGGCGTCGCCCCAGCCGCTGCGCCGTCGTCAGTCACTGCGGCCACGACCGGCTCGATCACGGCATCGGTCCCGCAAGCCGACAACGACGCGCCCGTGCTGCCTGTGATCGACGTGACGCTCTCGACACCCATCAACCCGCGTGGGCGCTCGCCTTGCTTGCAAAACTTGCACCCGCGACGCCGGGCGAATACACGATCGAGCCGAAAGTCACACCCTTGACGATCGATCCGCCACCACGCAAACTAGAGACGCCCGATGAAAAATAACTCCCATGATCAGTGGCATAGCGAATGTACTTTCCTGCCGTTCGGCGTCATACGCTGGCGGGCGTTCTCATCGCCTTCGCCGTCACGTACACGCTACCTGTGCAGGCGGCGGTTACCTGCGCGGTCGACGTCGGCTATTCACCCGAAGGCAGCGCCGAACAGATCGCTCTGTCGGCAATCGACCGGGCGCGGCAGTCGATCCGACTGGCCGCGTACACGTTCACGTCGCCAACCGTTGCGGCGAGCACTTGTTGGCGCAAAACGTCGCGGGGTCGACGTCGCAGTCCTCGCCGATGCGAAAGAGAGTTCGAAGCGAACCCAGCAGGCGGCACTGAACGCGCTCGTCCAGGCCGGCATTCCGACTCGCACGATTTCCGCCTGGCCGATCCATCATTTGAAATTTATCGTTTCGGATACCGATACAGTTTCGAGACGGGTAGTTGAGACGGGTTCCCTGAACTACAGCGCGGCAGCGCTACGTCATAACAGCAGCGAAAACGCCTTGTTGCTTACCGGCTGCCCCGATCTTGCCCGCAGCTATCTCAACCACTGGCAGTCGCGCTGGAACCAGGGCGTCGACTATGCGCTTTCCTACTGAAAGAGGTACTAACTTGAACAGTGATGCCCTCCAGACCCTGCTGGCCCCACTGCCCGGCCGATGCCACAAATGTGCGCGCCAGCACACCGGCACCACACGACACCCGCACGCCGATCACCTTTCCGGAATTTACTCGTTCGCGTGTGGAAATGAGCCTCGACCGGCTTGCCGGCGCGATCGTCGCGCGTAGCTATCCCGGCCAGGCGATGCCGCCGCAGGATGCACTGGTTACCGAATTCGGCGTCAGCCGCACGGTCTTACGCGAGGCGATCAACCGGCTGCTTGCACGCAACATGGTCGAGGTGCGGCCCAAGTCCGGCACCCGGATTGTCGATGAACACGACTGGCGCATCGTCGACCGGAACGTGGTCGACTGGCGCTTCGAACGTGTCGCGCGGCTCGCATCGGCAATGGATTCGCCTTTCCTGCAGGATCTCGCCATCATCCGCCAGCTTGTCGAGCCGTTCGCTGCGGCACAGGCCGCGGTCCACGCGAGCGACTTCGTCCGGCAAACCATCCAGTGGGCCTGCCGGCACGCCTCACCGCCACCTTGCGGGAACAGTGTGAACAGTACGAAAGCGCCAGGCGCGATTTGCACGTCGCGGTGCTCGCAGCATGCCAAAACCAGGTCCTGCGGCAGATGACGTGTTTCGTTGCGCCGGTACCGGATCCGATGCATCCCACGCGCGCGATGCTGGGTGCTGCGCCGGGCAACGGCGAACGCGACGCGCTGTCCGCGCTTGACGCAGCCATCCAGAATCGCGATGCCCTCGCGGCTTACGACGCGATGGAACGGTTGAACGCCTGGGACCTCTCCCTCAACGGAGAGCATCATGACTGAGGCCGCCCGCGCGCTATCTGGTCAAACCCACGCGCAAACTACCGGGCCAGATTGTTCGCTGTCTGTGTCACCGCGCTGGACACCGATCTCCCCTTTTCTGGCTGTTTATCGGCTGCCTCGCCGTGGTGTGTGCGGCGGTGACGCTCATTGCTGCAGGTATGGGTGGCGCACTGGGGTGCCTGGCGTACGGCGTCATCGCGATTCTCGTCGCGCGCCGCGCACGGTACTGGTCGTAAGGGAACGCATACGATGACGCCACGCCCGCCTCTACCCCCTGCCGTCTCCTCCTGCTGGCCGGCCCGTTCACGCTGGTACTGCCGCGTCCGGTTTGCCGCAATGGCGACGATCGGCACGCTGGGTCTCGCCGGGTTCGCCTGCTGGTCCGTTATCCCGTGGTTCGACATTCCGTCAACCTGACGCACAGCCTGCCCGGTTCGCTCTATGTCACGCATATTGGCGAGCCCGTCACGCGAGGCGAGCTCGTCGCGTTTCGCTGGCATGGCGGGGCGACTTACCCGTGTGGCATGACCTTCACCAAGCAGGTCGCCGGTATTGGCGGCGACATCGTGTCGATCCGGGGCGGGATCTATTTCGTCAACGAAACCGCCATCGGCCGCACGAAGCCCACCACTCTCGCGGTCGTTGCGCTGACGCCGGCCGCGCCCGGCGTGATACCTGAAGGCACTATTTTGTTGCGACGCCCAATCCGAACAGCCTGGACTCGCGCTACGCGTTGACCGGAAACATTCCGCAGCGCGACGTCATCGGGAGGGCCTATGAAATTTTCTAGGTGGACGCTCGGCGTGACCCTGATGGCAGGATCGATCACGGTAATCCATGCCGGGATGCTGCTGGGCACCATCGGGCCAACTTACCCGATTGCCGAACCGGACGCGATCGAGCAGATCGTCGCGACGCTGTGCGCGAAGGAGCGCACCGGTGAGCTCAAGCGTCTGCAGGGCGTGGCGGCCCATCGTTCGCTCAACAGCGCCCAACACCCGGCGCCCGTGGAAGGGATGCGGACGGCGACCGAGCGTAGTGCGCGACTGATCGATCCGACGGTGACCTACTCCAGTCCGGTGATGACAGAAGACGGCCGCGTCATGATTCCGGCGGGAACGAAGCTCAATCCACTTGACCTGATGCCCTTCACCGAGACGCTCGTGTTCTTCGACGGGCTCGATCCGGAGCAGACCGCCGGCGTCGTGCGCATGCTGGACCACCCGAACGCACGGGTGAAACCGATCCTGATCGCCGGCTCCTGGCTCGAGCTGACAAAGCAGTTCAAGACGCAGGTCTACTTCGATTAGCACGGTGTGCTGACGCAGCGGTTTGGTATTTCAACGGTGCCGGCCGTGATCCGGCAGCAAGGCAGGCAACTCGAGCTGTCGGTGATACCGGCCAGGGAATTGCAATGATGCGCTCAACCAGCGGAATGAGAGAAAGGATGCAGGCGGCGCTGCACGCCACAGACGAGGCGCTTCAAGGGATAGGATCAGGGTTGCCCCACCCGAGCGCTACCAGCGGCAGCAACAGCGCTGCACATGCGATGCCCCAGAAAAACAGTCCATCGGGTTCAAGCGTGCTGCTGATGCGGTTGAGCCAGTGTCTGAACGACGTTATCCGTATAGCCGCGCCTCAGTGGAAGAAAGTTTTGATGACCAGCGACGCGACGCCTGCAATCAGGAAGCCGAGCATCCATTTGAGATGAGCGTAATTTCGCCTTCGATTTTCGCGAAACGCGGTTCGGTGCGTAATTCGAGTTCACGTATTTCGGCCTTTAAATCCGCTTCGTTACCAACTCGTCGAGGTTTGTCTCAAAGATTTCGGCCAGCACTTCGGCTTCCGCCTGCACAGCCGGAATCCCCGCCTCCTTGAGGCGTCGGGCGAACTTCAACGTGTCGAATACAACGACGGCAGCCATGATGGGGATCCCCGCACAGATAGCCGGATTATATCGAAAATCCATGGTCATTGAGAATTTCGGGGCTGGATCAGTTTTGATCGGCGCGATGTTGCTCACCGCGAACGCGTCGGCCACTGCCTCCGCCGTTTCGTCCAACTGCAACGGCAAGTTCGCGAACCCGATCACCGATATCTGCTGGAGCTGCGTCTTTCCGATTTCGCTGGGCGGCACGCCGATCATCACCGCCGGCCAGGAATATCCCGCCAATCCGGGTGGCCTGCTATGCGCATGCAGTCCGTCGTCGGCATCAAGACCGGATTCTGGGGCCGGTACGCCGCGTCGACGTGACCCGCGTGCCCTACTGCTTCGTGTCGCTGGGCGGCATCAAGATCGATCCGGGCATCCGCGCGCCCGAGGGCGAGGTGTGCATGCAAGCCGATCTAACAAAACAGTCGCGTATCAGGTGCACTGGTATGTCGACCCGATCCTCTTCTGGCTGGAGATCCTGCTCGACTCCCCTTGCCTCGAGACCGGCAAGTTCGACGTCTCGCGTATCTCACTGAAATCGATCCGACCTGGAACGATGACGAGCTCACCATGCTGCTGAACCCCGAGACTTTCCTGTTCGGCAACCCGATCGCGCAGGCCGCATGTGCAGGCGACTGCGTCCTGTCGAGCGCCGGTTTCGGCAGCAATGCGCTCTTCTGGTGTGCGGGTTGCAACGGTTCGATCTATCCGTTCAATGGCCACGTCCAGGCGCACGTCTCGCACGTACAGGCAAGTTCACTACTCGTCGATCGGGATGACCGCCAAGCTGCATCGCGAAGGCCTGATGTGGCGAACCGCGGGCGGCAACGCACTGTGCAGGACCACGAGATCATACCCGTGATGGACAAGACCCAGTACAAATACGAAATGCTCTACCCGATTCCGCAGACCGCAAAAATCAACGGCCGCCGCTGCCAGCCATACGGTCGTACCACGGCAATCTGGGGCGCGGGCCGCAGTTACCCGTACAAGGGCGAAGACTTCGCCTACGAAATATTCCGCAAGAAAAACTGCTGCCTGGGAGTGCTGCCGTGACACCAGACTACGATGAGTTCGTGCGCCACCAGGGGCTGCTCCTCCTGCTCTTTTTCGTGCTCTTCGCCTATCTGTTCGCGCTTACCCATGTCCTTCCTGTTTCACCGCATCAGCATGCCCTCGCGCCGGAACGTCGTACGGGAGGCCACGGCCGCGGCCCGACCCTCATCGTTTTCGCGCTGACCCTCGGTGTCGTCTTGGCCTTTCTCCCTGCGGCCCATGCGCAGACCGTACAGCAGCGCATACCTCCCGACGCACAGATCTCAGCTGAGCAGGCAGGTATCGAACAGGAGCGCAAACCCATGTTTGCGAATCCGGAACTTGGGCGCTCGCCAGCAGGCAATGCCTTTCCCGACATCCCGACGCCACCGCGCGCGCAAGTCGACCCGCTGGCCGTTGCCCAACGCTATGCGGCGCGGGCGCAGGCACGCAGGCAGGAAGAGTTCCTCGCTTTTGCAAGCCTCTCGATGCCGGCGGAATCGCTCAGGCACCTCACGCGCGACGTGGCACGCGTTGGCGGTGCCGTCGTGTTGCGTGCTGAAAGACCGGTCGCTTAAAGCAACCGCAAGCACAATTCAGGCGCTCGGCGTCGACGCGTCTGCAGTGCAGATCAATCCGAATGCATTCAAGCAATACCGTATCAACACCGTACCAGCGATCGTGCTCGTCAAGGCAGAGCATGCGCTCGAGCTCGATACCGAAGGGTGCGCGCTGCCGACAAATTTCGTGGGCGTGTCGGGTGACGTAACCGTATCGTATGCACTTCGCGAAATCAGTCAGTGCGCACCGGACTATCGGACGCTTGCCGAGCGCATGCTCGCGAACCTGGGAGAACATTGACATGGTGACAATACTCAGCGCGCTACGGCGACTCGTTTCTCATCTAGGCGTGCCCGAGATGGTAGGCCGCGTGCCTGCTCGCTTCCCTTCCGATCTCCCGGCTCCACAACCGCAGCCGCTTCATTCGCACAGCCGCCGGCCTTCTCGGCCTGGCTGCTTTCGTGGCATTTGCGCAGTCCACACCCAACGTGGCGTTTCAGGCAGGCAAGGATTTCGCTGGCAATTGCAAGAACATAGCGGCCGGCTCACAAAAACAAATCACCTGCCAGTCTTACAGGGCAGGCTCGGCATTCGACCAGCAGGAGTGCTATGCCGTTAATTTTATGACGCGCAATCCCGGTCAGCGCCAGAAATTCAGGATCGGCAAGGATAAGGACCCGCTGATGACCGGGTCGAAGAACCTGGTCGCCAATCCCGGCAGGGCACAGGGCAGCGACACCCAGCAATGCCATGTCGAGCAGGAAAAGATTCTCGGCAAGACGACCACGGAAACCTGCACTGAAACCCAGACGCTCGGCAACCAGTCCTGCCAGAAGATCCTCTCGGTCGATGTACAGATGAGCTGTCAGCCGGGTGAACTCTTTTAGACACTCGACCTCGCGCGCAACACGGTCGACTACGTCAAGATCTTTGCGAAGTGCGATGCGCAGGCGAAGGATCATGCGTATATCGACATGACGGCCGACGCGTTCGGCATTCAGGGTGGCACCGTGCGCAATGCCACTCGTGCAAGTGCCGAAGGACATCGTCGGCATTCCGGCGGCGTCATGGACCCAGATCGTCGGCGGCGGTCCCGGCTATTTGCTGGTGATGACCCACCCGCACTGGGAAGACTCCATCCGTGATGTGCCCGTCTACATCCTGAAGGATTCCACCAGCTGTCAGCCGGGTTCCGACAAGTGCGCGTACCACATCTCTACTGGGAGTGGATCGAGCTGATGAACCAGTGCGACCAGAACGACAACTGCCCGCTCATTCCGGTCCTGCAGGCGAAAAACGATGGCTGGGCGACCGGCGTCATCGAGACCACCACGATCACGAATCACTGGGACAACCAGTGCCTGTATCTGGACTCCCGTTCTTAGCAGGTACCCCATGTGGACGCGACTCTTTATCCACGTTGTCCTGCTCGCCGCAACCGCACTTGCGGCCGGTGTCGCACATGCCGACCCGATGTGCCAGAAAATCAGCGAAGTGTGCGTCGATGGTCCCTCGACCCGCACTATCTCCGGTGTCAATGTGGCGCGCGATTGCTGGCGCTAAACTGCCACGTACCAATGTCGCTCGACGGACGTGACGAGCGACTGTCAGGCACTGCGCGATCGCGGCTGCGGACAGGTCAGTACCCGGTGCCTGTCCGCAGCCAGCGACGGATCCTGCATCACGCAGAAAGACGCGTTCCTGTGCAAGACCGGACCAGATCGTCAACCAGGCGGTGTGCGACAAAGGCGCATTTTGTCAGAACGGCGTGGGCTGTTTTTCGATACGAGCGTGCCGCAGGACAAGGATTTCGGGCAGGCTGTCGCGATGCTCGAGGCGTCGCGGGAGGCGGACGTATACGGCGTGAGCGCAAAGGTTGTCGAGATTTTCAAGGGCTATCACGAGACCTGCAGCATCAAGGGTGTCGGTGGCGCCACGCTGTCGAACTGTTGTTCGACCAATGACGGCGGACAGAAGTTCATCAACTACGCCATGTTGACGGTGTCGGCCGGCAAGGCAATCGCAGTCGGCTCGAAATACATGTACGACGTCCTGCACCAGAACATCGACAGCACGCGCTAATGAGCAAGGACATCGGCGCTGCCAACAACCTGACCTCGCTCTTCGGTGGCGGCGGTTTTACACCGTCCTTCGGCCTGTACGGCTTCACGTTCGTCGGTTTCGACACATCAAGCTTTGCCCTGTCGGTTGCGATCCAGCTCGTGCAGATGTGGCTACAGTGCAAGCCCGCGGAACAGACGCTCTCGCTCAAGCGAGGCCAGAACCTGTGCGTACAGACCGGCACACGCTGTACGAAGAAGGTGCTCGGCGTGTGCCTCGAGCGCGAACAGGATCATTGCTGCTTCAACTCGATTCTCGCGAAACTGATCAACCGTCAGGGCCGTTCGCAGCTCGGCATGGCGATGGACCAGTGCGGTGGGTTCAGCGCCGACCAGCTCGCCCAACTCGATTTCTCGAAAATCGATTTTTCGGAATTCAATCGCCTCGGTCACACCGAAGAACCCGGACCAGGGCGGTGTCACGGCGACGTCCAGAAGACCGTCAACGACAAGGTCAAAACGTGCGCTTCGCGCTCGATGCGATCGTACGGTCAGCACTCGACCCGCTGAAATCGGCCCTCGAAGCCTGTGCCGCTGAAAAAGCGCGCTGCGTCGCCCTGCATGCAATCGAACCACCGATCGAACATGAGGCGCTGGCGGATACTGTACGTGCTGCGATTTGCTCCATCGAGCATTAGCTCGATCTGATTGCCGCGCGCGTACCGGGCAAGCACTCGACAAGGCACCGATCATCCGCTCGCTCACGCACCTCAAGATCAGGCTCGAACGGGCGCTATCGCCAACAGTATCGCCCACATCCACAAGCGGGGCGCGTCATGGAAGCTGATTTTGACGCCCGGTTCGCGCTCGGGCTACTGATCCGGCACGTACACCATATCGCTGCTACACAGGCTGCACGCGTGGCAGCGGGCGATGCTACCCCGCAGCAGGCGTGCGCTGCCGTCGTCCAGCACGGCACGTCGCTCGCTATTACCGCACATTATTTTGGCGTCGGCGACGTCGCCGCCGCAATCGCTGCGGCCGTCAATCAGGAAGTCGTGCGGCTCAATCCCGAGTGGCATGGCGCGGGTCTTGCCGCTGCTGCGCGAGGGGAACGCGCATGAGACCGCTCAACTACCGGTGGTTCACCCGGACGCTCAGGCGGGTCCCGCTGCTGGCTGGTGTGGCCATCACGCCCGCATACGCGCAACTTGACGGTCAGGTTTACGACGATCCGCGCGCGCTCATGCCTGACGCCGTGCGCAACGGCCACGCACAGGGAATCGTCGCCGGGCCGATCGCCGAACAGTTCCGGTGGCAGTTCCAGGCAACCGGCGCGCTGAATGCTGTCGCCACTGTCGAGAAAGACCTGCCGCAGGCGCACTGTAAGCGCGTGCAGCTCGTCTGGACACAGGCAGGCGCTTCCACACCCAATGGCCGTGATGATGCGGTTCTGACCATGCACATGAACATCTGCGCCGACGGTAGCCCGCCGGGCGATCTGGAGTGACATCATGCGGCTCACATCCACGCAACCGCTCATCGCTATCGCGCTCGCGCTGTCCGCCTCCGCGCATGCCATCGATGACGCGGCAGGTAATCCGCTCAACTATCCGTCGATCTGGAACTGTTGCGCCGGCGACGTGAGTCCGTATGCGCCGCGTACGAACTGGTACTGCGACGAGTCCGAAAAGGCGAACGTACCTGTACCAGCGTCTGCACCAACGCTGAACGCCGAACCCGCGCGTATCGAAATCCCGGATATCAAGACAGCTGACCAGATGCGCCGCGAGCTTGCCCGACGCCTGGACGTCGCGACCATGGAGCCGACCGACGACCACATTCGCGACTATCCTGCTACGCGATGGCCCCCGCCGTCAAAATGCTCGCCAACCGGTACGTCATCGACGTACTTGGCGTCTCCGTCGACGCGCGCGGCATTGACGAATTTCCCCACCCCGCCGACGATCGCGCGCAGGCCGCTGCCTGGGGCGTCGAGCGAGTGCCGGCGCTCTTCACCGGTTCGAAAGAAACGGGAGACCACGCCGCAATCGGCTTCGGTACCATGTCGCTCTCCGAAATCGTCAACCGGATATTCGTGCTCACCGGCACGAATATCCGGTCAGAACTTCTAGCGGGGGTGCCCATGAACGATCTCTCAGGTCTCTTTCCCATCGCCTCAGTGGGCTCTCGCCACCTGCCTTCACCCTGATGTCACCGAAGAGGAACGCGATGCCCGCGCGATCAGGTCGTTCCTGATCGACATCGCACGGGGCGTTGAGTACGGCCCGATTCCTTAACCCTGTCCACGTCGAAGCAGAACTCTGACAGAGAGAAAAATCATGAATGTGTCCAGGTCGCCCATCCGACTTCTCCGATTCCTGATCGTGTGGGCTAACCGCAGCCTGCAGGTGCTACTGGCAATCGTATCGCTCGCGTGTCTCGTCTACACGCAACCTTCGCCCGCCATGTCGATGCAGCAACTGTTCGACAGCGTGAACGCACAGGGCAACTACACCAGTCCCGCGGCACTGCAAGGCCAGATGCTCAACATGTACTCGGGCGGATCGCTGTTTATGCGCATGCCCAAGCGCATATACCAGCTTGCCTCGGTGACGCCGCCATCGTGGAACGCCGGGTGCGGCGGCATCGATCTCTTCATGGGCGGCTTCTCGTTCATTCTCGTTCATCAACAAGGAGCAGTTCGTCGCCATGCTGCGCAACATCGGCTCGAATGCACTCGGCTACGGCTTCAAGCTCTCGATCCAGAACCTGTGCCCGACGTGCGACGACGTGATGCAGGCGCTCGCCGCGACGGCACAGCAGGTCAACCGGCTGAACATGGATTCGTGCGAGACTGCGAAGGGGCTGGTGAACGCAGCGTTGCCCGATGCCTGGACGCGCGGCAAACAGGACGCCGCGAAGAATTTCGGCGGCGATTCCAACATTTTCGAAAAATATCACGGACGTCTGGACCAACGTGATGAACAACGAAAACAAGACTGACGACGTGATTGACCAGGTCAAGCAGGACAACCCGGCCGCGAAGGACGTGCTGCCGACCGGCAACGTCGTCTGGAAAGCGCTCAGAAAAATAGACGGGATGACCGACGAAGACCGCATGGTGCTGTGATGTCGCTCGTCGGTAGCATGATTTTCCCGACGCAGGGCGAGCGAAGACGCCGAAACCGCTGATGCCCACCAACGTCGATGTCGCCCGGCTGATCGGCAACGCGACCGACGGCGACACCATTTCCGTGCCGATCTGGCGCTGCGACACAACGTCCGACGATGGTTGCCTGAATCCGTACGGCGGCCAGATTTCGACGAAGAGCTTCCGCGCGATGGTGATCCAGAAAACCAACGACATCGTCGATCGCATCTCGACGCGCTCGCCCCATGGCGACGTCAATCAGGTGATCGCATTTTTGAACACCACCGATCTGTCCGTCTACGGGATGCTCGCGGCCGGCACGCGCTACAACAACCATGAAATCGCCGACAGCACGATGGGCACCTACGTCGACCTGATTGCCGCCAAGTATGCCGAGGTCTACATCCGGCGCAGCGTGAAAGACCTGCAGGAAGCGATCGGCCGGTACGAGACGCTCGCCGACTCGTCGCAAGCCTAGGCCTTCAGGGATCTGAAGCCGCAGCTCGACCGGATCACGGCCTCGGCACACGACGCGCTGATGCAGGCGTACTCGCAAACCGTCAACACCTATTCGCTCACGGTCGAGCTGCAAGCGATGCAGCGCGCGGTCGATTCCAACCTGTCCGAAACCCTGCGCTCGTCGCTCGCGTTCGGCAAGAGCCTGAACTGAGGGTTCTCCATAACATCGAAATCCAGACTTACTGGAACGTCGAGACGCTCTACTACGTATTGAACGCGGTCCCCTCGCTGATGATGAGCGGCGGCTGGTCGGGGTTCATCAAATTCGTGTTCATCATTGCGCTGTTCGCCTACACGGGGCGGCACGCCGACATGGTGATCTGGTTCCTGCAGGCATTCCTGTTCATGTCGATCCTGAACCGCCGGTCGCGCGCGTGATGCTCATCGACCGCACGGGTGCAGCCGCCACTTCAGGTCGATCACGTACCGGTCGCGCTGGCGGCCATCGCCCAGGCCAGCACACTGACCTTCGGCTTCCTCCTTCCTCACGCGCGTACGAAACCGCGTTCGGCGTGCCGGATGATCTCGGACTCGAGAAAGGGCGACGTCGGGTTCGGCCACAAGTTTCTTCGGCAGGTCAATTCGGCTGTGGTGCGCGACCCCGCCCTGCGCGCCGATCTGATGCAGTTCTTCAAGGAGTGCACAAAATACGACATCCTGGACGGAGCGATTGCACCGAACCAGATTGGTCGGGGCAACCGACACCTGGAACACGATCTTCGGTAACACCAGTCCGGCGCGCTTCGTCACGTACAACGTGCTGACGGCCAAACCCGTCACGGACACCTGCCAGAACGTCGCGCAACTGCTCAAGCCCCGGGTCGATGCGGCTGTCGCCGACGCACAGACATTTTTATGGCCGCAAAGCCTTCCCGCAGGCAAGTTCGGATGGGGTCGCGCAGCAGATGTTCCTGTCGACGGTGTCGACCTCGTATTCGTGGCTGCTCGAAGCGTCGCAGTCGGCGTCAGACGCGATGAAGCAGGCGATGTTCAACAATATCTGGCGCGACGCGGGTTCCGCCATCGCCCGCGCGCACGATGACCCTGCAGCAATTGCCGACACCAACGCGCTGATCGCCGAGGCCGAAGCTGCGCGCCAAGCGAACGGTTCGAACAGCACACTGAGCCTGCTCGGCCAGGAAACGATTTCCCATCTGCGCAACTGGATCGAGGCCATCATCTACGCCCTCTTCCCGGTGATGGTGCTCATGATGATCCTGGTACCGCAGGAGAAAGCGAAGTTCGTGCTCGGCAGCTATTTCATGGTGCTGGTCTGGATCGGATTGTGGCCACTGCTCTTCGCGATCATCAATCACTTGTCCCTGATGTGGCTGCGTTACAAGCTCACTGCATTGCATCTATCGTCGGGCGTGCCGTTCCAGCTGTCTAGCGCAGTCGATTCGACGCTCGTCGACGAGCAGGCGATGATCGGCTACATGGTGATGCTGGTGCCATTCATCGCTGGCGCGATCGTCAAGATGGGCGATGGCGCGATCATGGGGCTGGGCGGACCGGGCGCTGAGCGGCTTCACGACGGCGGGCAACCGTGCAGGCGCCTCCATTGGTCCGGTAACTACAGCATTGGTCAGGCCGGACTCGATACGGCGTCGGTCAACACGACAACGATGCAGAAATTCGACAGCAACATGCTGATGAATTCGGGCATGAAATCCGTTCAGCTCGCCGACGGCTCGACGATGAACATATCGAGCAACGGCCGGGCCGCCTACCAGAAGCTGGCGAACCATCTGTTGATCTCGATGCAGATTGAGGATGCGCAGAACGCGGGACATAACTACGACTGGTTCAGCGGCACGGCCTCGACATCGGGCTGGAGCAGCACAAGCCGGTCCGGCAACTCGACTTGGCAGCAACGAGAGCTTCGGGCACGCTAGCGAACGGGGCAACACCCAGAGCAGCGGCTATGAGTCGGGCATCACGCTGTCGGGCGGCACCAGTGGCCGGTCGATGCACGACGAGAGCGTCGGACGCACGAATCAGATCAGAACGCGATTCGATGTCGGAGGGCAGTGAGTTCAGCCGGACGGGCTCGGTCGGCACGCGCAACGCGAGCGGTCTGCAATCGTCGCGCAATCGGACCGGCACGACGAAACGGCCATGCGTTCGAGTTTCTCCGAGAACGCATTCCAGCATGATCGCGGCATGCACAGCGAGTCCGGTTCGCGCGGCACGTCGTCGCACGGGGGATTCGATACGCTTCGCGATCGAACGCAATCTAGCCGAGGATCCGGACTTCATGATGCGCGTCGGTGAACGCAATCACCTGTCCGCGACGCGCATGTGGCAGATGTCCGAAGACAAACAGATCGCGATGGCCGCAGAATACCTCGCCTGGAAGGCGATGGCGCAGAACATGCGCGGGCCTCAGGCATCCGGCGCGAACGACGATGCGATCGCGCCCAAGCTGAGTCACGATTTTGGTTCACATCGCGGTAGCGCCGCGGGTGGCAGCCCATCGGCACGCGCACACGCGGATGGTTTCCACAGCGCGACGGGTGCCGACAGTTTTGATAGCCGCGTCAGGCACAGGCTTCTCATCCACCGATCCGGTAAAATCCAACCTGACCATGCCCAGCAAGATCTCCGCTGCACAGCATGCGCTCGACCAGGGACGCAATCTTGGTCAGCATGCAAAAGCACTCGATGCCAACGTGCACACGCACGCGCGTCCCGACCGCGCATTGGGCAAAGGCCGCGTAAGTAACACAGACTGAAGTGAATGCGGCGAACGAGGATCGGGATCTGACCGATACCGTCCGCCGCTCGTGGAACGCACCGCGCGATGGGCTTGCAAGAGTACGACGACTACGACACGAAAGACGTGCCGCCGGAGATCAAATGATGGATTCCCTGTTCGTGATCAAGGTGTTCATGCTTCCGTCGGTGAAGGCCATTCCCCCATTCCCGTGATCTGTCCATTGGACGTGAGGTACTGCGTTGGCCGTCGCACCTCGATGCTTTCCCAATACGGTCTGCGTCGCACACATACGTCGCAGACCCGACTGGATTATCGGGAATCCGGTCGAGCAGCGACTGGACGACGAAGCAGATGACGCGCACGATGATCAGGTCGTTGATCGCGGTCGCAACGCCCAGCAGGCCGATACGGTTCAGTCCTTCAATGCTGAACCGCTCACAGCAGCAGTATCGCGACAAGCCGCACGGGTGCAAACAACCGGCGAAACCAGGTCCGCTGGCGCAGGTACCGCAGCGGATGCCACAGCACGCTGAAGAAGGTTTTTCATCTCGACTCCTTTTCACCAGAATCCGTGTCGCACGGTTTCGCTGGATGCGTACGACACGTCCCGGTATGTTGAGAATCACTCAGGAAATAACGTCATGGTTAGTTACGAGTTTACATCGAATATCCGCCCTCGTGGGCTCGTTTTACTGGATCTCGCCAGCGTGGGCCTCGCTACCGCCTTGCTGACCAGACTGGCCGGTTGCCAGGACGTTCCGGTTGCCCGCCAGCGCTTCGCCGAACTCATCGCACCGCGCGCTGCGCGCGTGGTGCCCGCCTCTGGCGCATCGGCCACCGCAGCAAGCCCGGCCAGCACGCTCAGACCTCAACGACCGAAGCCGTTGCCGCGCTGGGACGATCCCCGACCAATCAATCCCCATGACGCCGACGGCTACAGTCTGCACATGTAAGGAGAGACACCGAATGTTCCCGTCTATCTTTCGCCCTGCTGCCATGCGGACGGTGTATTGCGCCGCCCGCGCGTCGTGTTACTACTCGCCGGGTGTGTCCATTCCCTCGTTGTCGACCCGCAACAGCGTTTCGCTGGCACGCCGCTATCGCCCTATCAAATCGACCACGCCCGCATTGATCTGCCGCGGCTGCGACATGAAATGAGTCCGGCAATGACCCGCCCCCATCCAGGAGCCGCACGATGAACACGCCCACGCAAACCGCCCTGTTTGATCACCGCATCATCCGCTACGAAGTCGCGCTCGGCGTAGTCGGCGCCGTGATCGCGAAGAAATATGCCACCGGGATCGGTGACGCCCTTGTCGCAAATCCGCCCGATGAAGATGCGGTTCGATACCTGCAGCAGGTTCAGCAGGGGATCTGCGCACGACGCGCGCGACGCTTGATCCCCTGGACCTCGATGGCATCGAAGCGGTGATCGCGCAGTACGGCCCGCTTGCCCGCAACGAGCAAATCCTCTGAGGAGCTGGCTATGCCTCGTGAACTGTCCTCTGACGATCTCGAACGCGTCTACCGGCACGTTGAAGCCGATGTGCTCACTCACAGCACCCGCCAGGACCATCCTGTCGCGGTGCTGCTGGGCGGCCAGCCCGGTTCCGGTAAAACAGCGCTGTCGGGTCTTGCCGTGCATGAACTGGCCGCTCACGGCGGTGTTGTGGTCACATCGACGCAGACCGGATGCGCGAGGAAAACCCCACCTACCGGGCGTTCGCGCAAACTGACCCAGAACATGCGGCCGACGTGACACACCCGCTTGCAGCCCAATGGGCCACGCGCCTCTGACCTAGCGTGCCGCCGGGGAACGGCGCAATCTCGTTATCGACGGCACGATGCGCGATCCCGACAATATTGCCCGTGTGGCCCGCCAATTAAAGGACGCCGGCTACACCGTCGACGCCCGCGTGATGGCCGTGCCAGGCGACGTGTCATTCGCCCATGCCCGGCTACGCTACGAAGCGCTCGCCAGCGAGGCCCACGCCGGCCGTGTTGTCAACCAGGCCCAGCATGACGAAGCCTATGCCGGGTTACCGCGTTCCATCGAGCGACTCGAGACGGGCCAGCTGGCCGACCGGATCACGATCTACGACACCGCCCGCCGCTTCGAAGGTCCTGGTCGCGGTCCGCGAACGTGGCCGCACGGCTGATGAACGGGCTGACTCCGTCGACGCACTCAACACGATCGTGTTGCAAACAGCGGCTCGCAATGTCGCCGCCGGGTCGGGGTCCGCAGGATCGTGATGCGTGGGTCTCCCGCGCCGATCTCGCCGCGTTCCCGCGTTCGAACGATCCGTTGTGTACGCCCGCGCGAAGGCGTTCGACGAAGGCCCGAGTGCGGCTCACCTTGCCCGATACCCGGAGCTCGACGGCGCGTACAAGCAACTCGCGGACTTGCGCAAGAGCTTTGCGCCAGAGACCCCGACGCCGAGCGCGACCGGCAATATGCCTCCGCGGTCGCCGGGCTGTCGGAACAGCTCCATCGCGGCGAAATTCCTGGGGCTAACTCTGGCACGACGATTCGCGCCGCGTCATCCACGCGGCCGCCCGCGAGCGGAATCTGGTCGTACGTGAGCCAGAGCCGGACCGCATCGTTCAAGGCGAACAGCAAGAAGCTGACGCTGCGCGGCACCCTACTACACTACTACCTGTGGGAGCAGGCCGGACTGAATCGCTGGTCGCCGGCGATGGCGGGTAAGCGCAGCTGGTAACTGACCACTCAAAACCACCCTGCCGGCGCCAAACGACCGTCGATGGGAAATGCAGATCGATGGCCGGGGTGTCGCTTGGCTCTCCGATCATCACCTGGCCGAACTCGGGATCACAACCGATGCCACGCCACCCGCGCGACGCGCACGTCGCGCGGGTGGCGTGGCTCGTTCAATCCGGGCGGTACGTCGAACTGGTCCCACAGATTTTTATCTGACTCGTCGTGCTAACGATCGCGCTGGAACCCGGATGGATGCGCGCCGCGCTGCACGCCGTGTTGGAGAACAGAGACGGTCGTTCCGGGTGTTGCGCTCTCTGCTGTGCTGGCGCTGTTCGCGCTCGTGCTCGTGATCAAGGACATGGTCATGACGGGCTGGCGGCAGCCCGCAACAGGTCCGTCATGGGATGTCCGCCACGAACAACACTACTCGAGTCTGGATATTCATATGAGTAACTCTCTTCAGAAGACCACCATCGTTCGTGAAACCGGAAAACGTGGCATGACACGGCACACAAAGATAGTACTGTCAATGAATGTAATCAACGGCGCGCGCAACGCATACGCGACCTCGGTGGTCGGTCCGTCCGGCGGAGCGCTGCCGCCGATGCAGGATCTGCCCGCCTGGTACGACGCGTCTCCCGTCTGGATGGTCAATCTGCCACGGCTGGTGAGTTCCGTGGCGGTGGCCATCCTCGCTGGCGCCGCGCTCGTGTGGCTGTCCCGCCATCCTTCGCCGCTCGGGGCGTCGGGGTCGATATGGTCAACGTGGTCGACCTGGCTGCTGTGGTCGCTGGGCCTGTGCGTGGGACTGATGCCGCTCGTGCTGGCCGCGGGCATGGCCTTCGACACGGCGGCCACGCGCATCGTAATCGATGCCGCTCGCGTGACGCTCAGGACCGGTATCGCAACCCGCCGGACCGCAAGCGTCGAGCTCTATCGCCTGGTGAACGTCGATGCCGTTACCGTTACGACGTGATGGCAACAGCCGCTCAGATTCGGCACGCTAATTCTGGAGACGAGCGATGCGTACCGCCCGGTGTGAGTGTTGCCGGGCGTGCGCGATGTGGAGTTTCTGCGCGAAATCCTGACGCGCCAGACGCTTGAACTGCGCATTGCGCGCGGCGACGCGAAGTGAATATGGGCCGGCTCTAACGCCCAAGGAAAACCATCACGAATCGAACCGGAGGATGAAATGCATGAAGCCTTGAATTGCCGCCGCTTCAACCCAACGCGATTAGCCGGGCGCACGCGTCAGCAGCAAATCGAGCCATGTCGCAGTCGTGACGATCAGGGTCGCGACGCTCACGATGGCCTACACCGATGCGATCAGCGCATGTCGTTCCGCACGCCGCAGCACGTCGAACATATCGTCGGTGTCGTCGGTACGAATTGTAGTCAACGGGGGCATCTGTTTAGCAAAACGAAGAAACATGGCGTGATCGCATCCAGAACATTCCTGCTGGCGAGGTTAATCACGAAGTGTGTCGGCGTCGTGATAGGCATGACCCTGGCGTCGGCCGCATGGTCCACCGACATCTCGCCCAGTATCGCGTCCAATATGCCCGCGCGTGCCACGCCGCTGATGGGTGTGCCCGTCACGACAGGTCTGTCGCGCGTGCGGCCCCTCGTCGCCCTCGCTGCCAGGCAACGTCCTGAGTTAGGGTCCCGCGTGGATCGATCCGGAGACATCCCGGCGCGGATCAACCAGGACGATGTGATATCAACCGCGCGCAAAACCCTGTCCGGCAACGAGGAAATCGTGAGCCCGCAATAACCCCGCAACAACGCAGATCTTTCCGTCAACATCAAAACGAGTGCCTTCATGAGCGCCCATGTCAAAAACTATCTTACCCAGGATGACGCCCTGCAGATGCTGCACGGTCAGTTCTCGCACGCGGCAGAGCTGTACCGCTTATGCGACCCTGGTGCAAGGACGACAACGCGGCCAAGGTGCTGGGCTTCTACGAACAGGAAGTGTGTACGCTGTTCGCCAGACTCGCCGGTCCGCAGCGCGACGTGCTGGTCGATCTTGGCGGCGCCGACGGCTACTACGCAGTCGGTCTGGTCGCGCGCCGACTGTATCGCGAGTCGCACTGCTTCGAACTCGTCGACGAAAGCCGCACGAATATCGCCCGGATCCCTGTCGGCAACGAGCACCGATGCGGTCAGCGGTGCGCAGCTCTACGCGACCAATCAGGCGATCGCGAGCGCGTCGACATCAGCGACGAATCTGACGAACAACATCAACGCCGGCACCATCGGCTTGATGCAGCAGACCGGCGGTGCGCCGGGCAGTGGTGCGATCACGGTCGGCGCGTCGACCGGCGGGCACGTCCGTCGACTTCACCGGTACAAACAGCGCACGCACATCGTCCGGCGTTGCGGCTGGCACCGCCGCGACTGATGCCGTCAACGTCAGCCAATTGAACGCCGCCATCTCGAGCGCGACCGCCAATGCGGTTGTCTACGACAGTAGCGCACGCACAACCGTCACGCTCGACGGGATTGGTGCGGCGACACCCATTCTGATGCAGAACCTGGCGGCCGGAACGCTGT
This sequence comes from Candidatus Burkholderia pumila, assembly GCA_001045575.1. Classification (GTDB taxonomy): domain Bacteria; phylum Pseudomonadota; class Gammaproteobacteria; order Burkholderiales; family Burkholderiaceae; genus Caballeronia; species Caballeronia pumila. Next base: position 14,090 of record LELG01000001.1, on the reverse strand, counting down.
CCGCGGCCAGCTCCGATGCGGTGAACGGCGCGCAGCTCTTCGCGACGAATCAGGCCGTCGCGGCGAATACCGTGCAATCGGTGCGCTGTCGAACAGCCTGAGCAACGTGCAGAACGCCGTCAATCAAATTCCCGCCCAGATCAAGCCCGCGAGTCTTCCAGCGTACCTGCAATACTTCGCGGCGAATTCGACGGGCTCGGCGGCGAACGCGTCGGGCAGCGAGTCGGTGGCGGCCGGCGGCAACGCGGTCGCGAGCGGTACAAACAGTGTCGCGCTCGGCCAGGGATCGGTTGCTGATACCGACAACACGGTGCCGATCGGCAACAGCGCGACCGGCCTCACACGCACGCTCGCGAACGTGTCCGCGAGCGTCGCGCTGACCGACGCCGTCAACGTCCAGCAGCTGAACGACTCCGTCTCGGGCGTGCGTTCACAGATCGAGCACGATCGCAAGGACGCAAAAGGCGGTACCGCGTCGGCGATCGCGATCATCTCGTTACCGCAGGCACCCGTACCCTGCTATAAGGGGCTCGCGGCGATCACGTATGTTGCACCCGCCCTGTTCGAGAGTCTGGCCCTCGGCCGGCGGCTCCGTCTCGAACGCAACCGCGCGCATCTGCGTGCCACCCGCCGCGCGAACCGGCAGCGCAAAAACGACCGGAAGGCGGCTGCGCTGGCCGCATCATTGGTCGAAAAGTTCGCCAACATCTCGAAGCGCAGCAAGCCGAACTATCCTCACGAACCTATAGCCGCCGCCCGCGAAATCGAACTCGTGCGGCATGCGAGCCAGCTGAAGGTCGACCACCCGGACTGGGACCGCGACACCTGTTGCTGGATCGCGAAACAGCAGTTGGTTCCACCGGGTTCATAGCAGGAAACACCTCCCATCGCCGTTCACCCCCGTCGCGCCCGTCCGTGAGGATAATGCGCATCTTTTTTCATAAAAGGGCAGCGCCGCAAAATAAATTTCTAGTCGATTGCAGACGAAACGGTCGAAAAACCGTGCCGTGAACCGTCAGGGCCAAACTATCCACGCAGAATCTGTGGATAACCAAAGCTTAATTGTCGGGTCGGAACGCCCTTAAGTGTCGGATCTTAATCAGCTTTACCCTCGAAACTAAACCCAGTCTAACGCCACCGGCGGCGCTGCCGCCGCATCACGCGGGCTTTGCCCGCTGCCTGGACAACCCCATCGGCCATCGCAGGCCATTCTCCGGCGCCCGTAGGCGCTACGCCCGCCGCACCTCCAACGGTGCGTAAATCACGGGCGGGCTATTACATCGCCCGCCCGCTCAACGCGCTCGGGTCTCGCCACCGCCCGATCCAGACAGTTTTGCAGGAAGGGGCTTTGTGCGCTGCGACGGTTTTCACCGGGCTTGGTTCGGACGGCGTGAGTGTGCGCCGTTGGATGCCGACCTGACTGGATGTATGCTGGGATCGCGAAAATAGTCCGATCGGCGCACCCCGTGAGCATCAATGTTTGAATCCTGCGAAGGGGTCGTCGATGGCGAATGACACGCGCGCGTTGGAATTGCGTAGCGATCCCGACCTAGATCTGAGTAGAATGTTGGGCCAAGGGTGATTGGCTTACCCGCCATCACTGCGCCACGCCATACCGCCTGGGTCAGCAATGCCAACGTTGAAGCGATCGAGGAACGATGCCAACCCTGGGTAGTTCCGCAGCGGTGTAGAGCAACCCCGCTGTGTCATCCGCACGCGATCGTCGAAAATTGCAACCGAAGTGGCATTGGCGAACCGAGATCGGAAGTAGATGCCGTCGATCAGATTGGCATTGTCGTGGAGAGCAGCGCTCCATTGATTCGGTGCTGCGTATTCGGGCGTCGAAAGCACCTGTGTGTCGAAACCAAACTGCTAAAGCGGCTGAGTCAGGTCGGCCAGCCGAAGAATGCGCGGCTAGAGGCTCGATGGTCGCCACGCACCAGTCCAATAGTCCAATTGGCGCGCTCCTCGATGACACGCGGTGCGCCGGCGTCCAGCCCGCGGAAATCTGCCTCGCATGAGTGTCTCGGCCATCCATGCATCGAAAGACGGGGGGGGGGGCGCATAGAGAAGAACGCCAAACTCATCATTCGGCGCGTCAAATCTGTAGACAGTGGAAGAGGTCGACCGACAGTTAGATCGGGTCTCGATTCTTCCAATAGATACGCAGTAGGCTCGTGACGACAGGATCAAGCTCGTAGATTGGGATCTGGGCTGTTCTAAATTCAGCGGGAGGCAACGGACACGCGTTGGGGATATTGCCATGCACGCCCTCTGTCACGCAGCCCCCTGTTCACCGCCGGTCTCTTGATGAGCAAGAGCAATCACGCATTCAAGTGGCACTTGTGGATCGAGGATGACTTCCATGGGTGAACGGCCCCCCAGTTCTTTGCGGCGTGTATGCATGAACGAGTGGACCACCCAGGCATTCACGCTCGCGATTACAAATGGCTCGAGCGCGATCTTAAGGCGAGCCTGATCGGCATCAAACTGCCACCGCTTGGGATAACGGAATCCACGATTCTTTCCAGAAGGCAGCAGTGCGTATAGGGCGCCGCGCGCTGACGCTCTTCATTGATCGACCGCTCGTTGCGGCCGGTATAGTCGCGGGCATCAAGCAGCGTTAGATTCGAAGGGTCTCGGTATTCCTCGAGCGCTACCTGTCGAGCTCGCGCTCGAGCTGAGGCCAAGGGGTCAGTCTGCGCAGGCGCAAATACGTGGTCAGCATAATGCGGGTCGTTTCCAACGCCGCCGCTGACCACTTTGTCAAACGCGTCCTTGAATAGTCAATAACCGCAGGTTGGCCATCGGCCCCCAGCAAACGCGCCGTGTTTGTCGCTAGTTCTCGAGTAGAGACGTCGTTCGGGATTCGCATCATCTGCTCAGTTCATGGCTTCCACAACTATTTTACGCCATTGAGCAGCAAGAGACAACTTCCCCGACGGAGAGAAATATCTGCTGCTCCCAGGCAGTCCGCTCCCATTGACCGAGCGCGTTTTATTAACCGTGCGCATGGCTACGCCGTAGCTCTCGCGTATATGTTATGGATGCTCGGGCATATGCCCGTGGTGTACCCGTTCATCGGGTTTATCGCTGGCCTCACAATCCTCTGTACGGTCAAATACGTTGCTACTGAGCGCGCGCTTCATCGTGCGCTAGCCGATCGGCAAGCCAAGCTGCAGGAGATGCTCAATGACGCAGCGTGATCCTACGTCAAAGCAATCGTCCCGTTGTGCTCATTGTGGCCGCCATCGTTGCGCTGGCCATCCTGTTGCCGCTGGCGACGCGGATCGGGTGCTCGGCCGGCCGCGACGAGAGGGCACTCGAGCCCGCGCGCACTTACCATGCCAGAGCAAGATCGGGCCCTGCTCGCCGGACTTGGAATGACGTGTCGCGTTCAAAACCGTCCGCCGGTCGTGAGCGCAGTCGTCTCGTGTTTGCAAGACGCAGCGGCTGTCGTAGTCGCTTTCGAGCGCGTGCAGGAGCGGATCTTCCGACATGGCGAGGCGGTTTGCCTGCGAGCTGACGTGTCCGGTCCGAACTTGCGCATGAAGTCGTCGTAGACGCGATTGAGCGTCGTGCGCTTGCCGTCGAGCTCGAAGTCGGTTCTACGCTCCGACTGCTCGCCGAACATCAGGTCGCGCAACGCTTCACGGACACCGACCATTCCCTTTATGCGCGCGGCCGGCCCGCTAGTTCTTTGGCTCGACATAGGCGTAGTCGTGCTCGTCGAGAATATCCGGAAGACGGCGGGCGAGCCGACCGTTCGGCGCGACGAAATAGGACCCGATTTTCAGTGTGTCGGGAATTCGACCATGCCGTTTTGCAGATAGCCGCGCGCGACTGCGAAGCAGAAAAGCAGTCCTACGAAAAGGGCGAGGATTATGATCGCCGGCTGGGCGATCTTTGCGAGCTTCGTCATTATCAGTTGCCCTCCTTTGACTCGGGTGATGCTCGCCCGGTGATGGCAAGCGACATTCCACTGCCCGGTTGGGCGTTGAGCAGATCGTTGAAGGATTGCGTTCCCGTGAAGACGGGTGGGTTGTAGGCGCGTGCAAGTTCAGCGAACCGTCGAAGCGCCGTATCTCCCCAACCGGGCCAGTCCATCAGGTTGATTGCGCCGTTCTTGTTGGGCTTTTGTGCGCGCTCCATTCGATCAGCTCGCGATCGTTAAGGCACTCCATTAGCGGAGCGGTCTCGGTAAGATCACTCTTGCCGTCGACGAAAGCGATGGCACTTGTGTTGATGGCAAACTCGCCCTGTTCGCCTGTCGCGGTGGTGTATTTCATGCGATCCCACATCATCCTGATATACCCCTCATTCCAGTCCATTTTTCACTCCTTGGGCCACTGCTGTGCGCCGTGCAAAAAGCGGATTAACTCAATGCGCCGTGCGCGCGGTTTGAGTCGATACACGACGATGAACGGCGTGCGGCTGATGACGAGTTCGCGTGTCCCGTCGACGCGACCAGACCGTCCGATTTCCGGGTTCTCCATCAACATGTCGGTCTGACGCTCGATTTCGTCGAGCTGTCCGAGCGCTGCAAGCGGGTTGTCCTGCGCGATATAGTCGATCGCCGCTTCGCGCGCGCGACGAGCCCGTGGCGTCCATACCAACTCCATCATTTAGCGGTGCCTGCGATGCGCGCCTTCAACGCTTCGCGTTGGCGTTGCATGTCGTCCTTCACGACGTCGTGAGAAACCCATGCGGTATTCGGATCGTCCGCCTCGGCGAGCCCCTGCTCGACCTGCCCGCGGAACCATTTGTCGTGCTCGGCAGCTTCATGCGTCCGTTTCAGCGCAACAGCGCGATCAGGCCGCGTACGCGCGGATGCCTTGTCGTCAGGATTCCATTCTTGAACGTCGAACGAACCGACGACCAGGCCGAGGCCGCGAAGCAACGTCAGCGCTTGAGCGGGATTGCCGAAACTGCGCGGTTCACTGCTGCGGGCCTTCGCAAGCACAGCCTCCCCGCCGTTGCGGGTGTCGACCTGAACGTAGAAGGCGCCGCCCAGCGCCTTGAGCGTGACACCCGCGACGCCGCCTGTGTCGATGGTGGCCCGTAATTGCTCGAGCGTCAAGGTATGCATGCGTATCTCCAGATGAAATATAATTGTTAATAGAGTACACGAATAAAAATTAACATGCAATGGCGCGACTCTGCCCGCGCGTGATTCAGCACACGATCTATCCTGCGTGGTGCCCAAACAGTGGCTTTACATCGTCTGTAAACGTGACACGACGCAGATATTCTACCGAGCCGCCGAGCCGCCGAGCTGTCGATCTCACTGTCGCGCGTCAGTCGCTCGGCGATCTCATCGATCACCTGTCGATTTGCCGTGAAAAACCCGCGCAGCGCTTCTTCGTGCGCGGCCTTCAAAGCGGCGAACGTCAGTCGATTGTGTTCAACTTCCTCGTGCTTCTTGGGCGCGGGAAAGGTCGGATCGCCGAACCCGACCCTCATCATGAAACTTGCATCCATCATCGTTGCCGCTGCTCTCGCTATCCAGCAGTTTTGTTCGCACAATTTTGAACCAATCGCTGACTCGTGCCGAAGTGAAGGCACAACTGGTGCAGGTCGAGAAGACTGGCTACAACCCGGGCATGGACCGCACGACCTATCCGGCGCAAATCCAAGCGGCTGAAGCCAAGGTAGCTGCACAGAACGGCCAGAACAGCTATTTGGCGTCGCTGACGGCTCGTCGGCATCGGGCGGCCTATCGCGCCCCGGCGCATACCGGCGGTAACGACGTGGCACCGGTCTATTTCGGTCACTAAGCCGATCCAAACACCGACAAGGCTTCGGCCTTAGATACGAAGGCTGGCCGCTGTCGAGATCGACGGACGGCCAGTTTTGCTTTTAGAGACCTCCGCCACCGGTTGCGAACCGATGGCTTGCCCAGCTAGTAAAAAACGAAACGCGCTGGGCTTTTTTCGCTATTCGGTCTCGACTTTAACGCGATCCGGATAAATGCCGCATTCGCGCGCGGTCTCTTCGACGGTCGCCGGCGAGGAACAGCCGCCGGCGACATCGCCCAGCTCGAAACCATCGCTGCCGACGAGCACGCCTGACCACGTGTCGTTGCTCGCTTGGTAGATGCGCAGGGTAAAAGGTGTCGTAGTCGTCGGTTTTTGCCGGAAGGGTGACGTCGGTCATGCGCGCTCCTTCGATGTGATTTTGTGAGGCTCGATGGTATCCGCTGCGAGCCGTCGAACAAAATTCGAGAAACGCTGCAAAAGTCAGAGGTTTGATGCTGCCACGCAGTTACATCGCGGCATAATTTCGGTGCAGCGGCCGTTGCTGCGGCGCGCTGTTGGTTCAACTTGGTCGCTTTGCTTGCCCGCCGCTCGATGAGCGGCTTTTTTTTCGTCAGTACGTCGTGCGTCGACGAGTAGCGGGGAAGATCCGTGTGCTGCATATGCCTGGAAGCACGCAGGGTTGTTGCCTTGTTGTTTCTAAAAACAACATCTTTAGCAAAGGTTAGAGTTTCGGGGGAAGCAGCAAGGAAGCCAAAAAGTTAATTTTAGCACTACCACTTTCTGGAATTACTCTCCGAAGAGGAGGATTCCATGGCCCGAAAGCATGCTCAGATCGAGACGGCAACGCAAGCCCCTCAGACAAGCGTCATCCCGTCCAACGAAATCCGCAAGCACATCGCTGCAGTTCATATGGGTGGAGACTTGTCGTTTCTCGAACGAACGCTCATCAATATCCTGTTACTTAACGCGTACGATGACTCGATGAATGGCGATGCGACACACGTCATTCCGGTGCCGTTTCTGTTAGCGATGATCGGATGGCAGGATTCCCACAGAATTCCTATAACATTACGCAGCTAAAAGAGCGGCGTTCAAGCGTCTTTCCTCTATCCCAATCGAGTTCGATCTGCTCTACGATCCCTCGCGCGAGTCGGATCGCACCCGTACCGCTGGGCTACAACTACATGGCTCGCTGGTGCGGAGATAACTGAAGGCATGTGCGAATACCAATACTCAAAAGTTCTGCACAAAGCGCTCGCGACCAAAGAGATCTACGTGATGTTCAGCGTCAGGTATCAGGTGGAATTTGAAAGCATGTACGCACTTACCCTTTCCCTTTACGAGAACTGCGTACGGTTCAAAGGATCCGGTTCGACCGGTTGGATTTCGGTCGATCTTTGGCGCGATCTACTCGGTGTCACAGAGTACGATAAAAACACCAATGAAAGACTGCCAAGCGGCTTACGACGAATTCAAGTTCTTTAAGAGTCAGATTCTTTTGAAGGCAATGAAGGAAGTCAACGACGTATCCAACATCAAGATCAAGGAAGAACTTAAGCGCACGGGTCGCAAGGTAACCCCATATGCGGTTCAGTGTGACGCAGGATTCGCAGCGTAATCTGTTTGAGGGCGCGAAAGAACAGGCTATTCGTGATGGCGACGCTTTTAAGCAGATGATCGCGCTCTTGAGGCTGTACGTCTCACACGCGAACGGCTGGCTCGAACAAAGATTGCAAATCCTGCTGGTTAATATGGCAACGCTATTTTCAAGCAATATCAACTTGAAACCACTAGCCGCGCAAGAGCCGCTTACCGTTTCAGCTGTTCTGCCGTACAACCAACCCGAAGAGATTGAGAAAGACCACCGTGCAAACAGAATCCGAACAGAATCCGTGGAGCATGGGGCAAGCTTACCAGCGCTGAACAAGAGGTCATCATTGGTGAATTCATCGCAAACTGGAGCGCAGACGTGCATTTCCGGCGAATTCTCGTCGCGCCGGTCGCACGGCGTAAGTCGTCCATAGTTTTGCCCGCCTTGATCGGCGGGCTTTTTTTTCGCCTTACTGCGCCAACCGGCATGCTCAGCCGCCGATGCCTTGCGTCACTTTCCCGGTGCCGCCACAGGTTCGCAACGAGCACCCTCGATCTGGCCGGAGCCGCCGCATGCGGAGCAAATGTCTTCCCCTGCGCCAGGCGTGCCGGGTTCCGCTTCGTCATCGGGATTGAGTGGGGGTTGCTGAGCCATGGCCGTCTCGTCTCCATACGGATGATGTCGTGATCGAGCAATCCGCAGACCCCACTTCGGGTCTCATTCTTCCGGACATTCCGTGCAATGACGACGCTGCGGACCCGGCGAAGCACCTCTAACGAGTCGAGCAGTTCGCGAACCTCGTCAGGGTGCAGCGTTGGTTCCGTCTGTTGCTTGCGGATGGTGTGCTCGATTGAACGAAGAATACACGCGTCAAGCCGCAGAATGTTCAGCCGTTCTGTCATTTTTTAAGCGCAGGGGAGCGCGAAAATGTACGTGGGACTTCGCTAACTTGCGGCCTTATCGCCAAAAACAACTAATCGTCCGCGCTGCATGGCGACTTACTGTTGGCTGGTGATTACTAGCGCGAAAAGCGCGATAGGAAGACGTTTAGCTAGCAGACAATTAGATGCGTCAGTTAATCCTGACCGATTTCAAGATTTGTGATTTGGCAGGATTCGATAAAAAAGCCCGCGCGAGGCGGGCTGAAGATCCTTGACGGAAGCTGTGATCAGCTGCTTCCTGCCGATGTTAACAGCTGTGCGCGCGCTGACTGAAGTGCAGGCACATCGTGATGCTTCGAGTCGTTGGCTTCCGTGCGTGACAATCTGTCTTACGTCCGCGCGCCGTGATTTTGATCGTGTAACGCAATGGCAGACCGCGAGTGCTCGATCGCCGCCAGATTTTGGACTAGGCACTGCAATACGAGACGTGATTCTTCGGTTTTTTTCCCGGCTTTAACGAGACGTGCCAAGCGATCGGTTTGTTGCTCGATCTGGCAGTGAAGGATATGAATGGGGTCGAATCCACGCATAGCGACATCGGGGGATATTTTGACCAGAAGCTTGCCACAAAAGCCTTTCAGGCCAAAATGCCAATGGACCGCGACAATCATGTTGGCCGGTGGGGAGAAATCAGTGTCCGCAGCGCCCGGCGCATAGAACAGGACACCGTACTGCCATCACAGAAATCGCGTCGTTACTGGCGTTCCTGTCCCGATTCCTTCGCCGAAGTCTGGGATAGTGAAGTCGTTCCGGTGCTCGCGAACGCTCCGCAACTTCAGGCGGTCACGATCCTGCGCAAGCTGCAGGACGATCATCCCGGGGAGTATCCCGACAGCACACGCCGCACACTCGAGCGACGCGTGCGGCACTGGAGGGCGAGGTCCGGACCATCGAAGGAAGTCTTCTTCCCGCAGCTGCATGAGCCCGGCGCACGCAGCCTGTCAGACTTTACCGATATGGCCGAACTGCGAGTGACGATCGCTGGCGTGCCATTCGAACACCGGCTGTACCACTTCGTGCTCGCGTTCTCGCGCTGGGAATAGGCCAATGTCGTTGATGATGGCGAGAGCTTCGAAGCACTGTCCATGGGATTGCAGAGCGCACTTTGGCAGGCCGGGGGATGTCTGCGCGAGCATCGCACCGACAGTCTGTTAGCGGCGTTCAGAAACCTCGCGGACGAAGACGACTTCACGGTGCGCTATGCGGCGCTGCTCGAGCACTATGGCATGGACGGGACACGCAACAATCGCGGCCTGGGTCATGAGAACGGTAGCGTTGAGTCATCGCATCGCTACCTGAAGGAAGCCGTCGACCAGGCGTTGATGTTGCGCGGTCACCGGGACTTCGCCGATCATGCTGCCTATGATGAGTTTCTGCGCGAGATCGTCATGCGTCGCAACCGGCGTAACGCAGCGGCGTTCCGCCTTGAGCGCGAACAGCTCATGGATCTGCCGTTAAGGCGCACGACCGACTTCGTCGAGGAAGAAGCGCACGTTACACACGCTGCAGCACCTTCACTGTACGCGGCATTCTGTACAGCGCGCCGTCGTGCCTGATCGGTTACCGCCTGAAGGTGCGCGTGTACGGTGACCGGCTCGACTGCTATCTGTCGGGCGCGCTGGTGCATAGCACCTCGCACGGCTCGCGTGCTGGCGACAACCGCCGCGCACTGGATTACCGACACTTTACTTTATTGAGAGAGCCTCAAAACGCAAGCCGCAGGCCTTCAAGGAGCTTGCGTTTCGAGACGAGCTGTTTCCGCGTGAGGCCTATCGCCGGACGTGGGAACAGCTGGATGCGAGGCTGACGCAGCGCGAGGCGCGCAAAGTCATTGTTGGATTGCTTGAACTCGCCGCGCTCGATGGCGTTGAGGCCGTGCTGGCCGCGCGCCTCAACGCGTTGCTGGTTGACGGCAAGCTGCCTGAACTGAGGGCTTTACGCGAGGAGTTCGCGCCGCGTCACGCCGATTGCCCCGTCGTCAATGCGAGATGCCACCCGCCAGCAGCTATGACGACCTGCTCGGCAAGGAGGTCGCATGAGCACGCCCGCCCATCGCCCGCCTGTGGCCCGAGTTTGCGGAGCACTCCGACAAGGAAGGCTGGCAGGCCACGCGGCTGATCGGTGCATTGCTCGAACATGAACTGGTCGAGCGGGCCAAACGGCGCATTGAACGACACCGTGCCGAGTCGCATCTGGATCCGACCAAGACGCTTGCGACCTTAGACTTCAGCATGGTGACGATGGTTTCAAAGGCGCACGTCATGGCGCTCGTGACCGGCGATTCGTGGCTTGAGAAAGGCGCCACGGTGCTCCTGTTCGGCCCGCCCGGGGGCGGCAAAAGTCATCTAGGTTGGCTATCGGACACGCGCTGATCGACGCCGGCTACCGGGTGCTGTTCACGCGGACCAGCGAGCTCGTGCAGAAGCTGCAGGCCGCACGTCGGAGCCCGCAGTTGCCTTCTGTTCTTGCCAAGCTCGACCGCTTCGATCTAATCATCCTTGATGACCTGTCGTACGCCCGCAAGGACCAGGCCGAAACCAGCGTGCTGTTCGAACTGATCGCCGAAAGATACGAGCGCCGTAGCCTTCTGATCACGGCCAACCAGCCGTTCTCAGGTTGGAATGACGTGTTTCCTGATCCCGGCATGACCGTCGCTGCAATCGACCGGCTCGTCCATCATTCGACGATCTTCGAGATGAACGTCGAAAGCTACCGTCGTCGCACCGTCAGTGACAAACAGAATAGCAGGCGTCGGCAATCATCCGGCGACAATCAACAACAAGGAGCGACAACCATGACCGGATAACCACCGACAATCATCCCGGTCGACCGGCCAAGATGGTTGCCAAACCGGCCGTACTGCTTGACGCTGTCCAAATTCCATCGTGTCCTCGCATGGTTCGTCAGGGGCGTCGTGAAAATTAGGAGTGTGGCACCAGAATTCAAGAACAGAAAACCGCAATACCCCTTGAACTTTCCGTTCCTAGTCCTATAATTAAATATTGCTCAGGCAGTCGCGCCGGGAGGTTTTGGTGCGCTGCATGTTTCGATTTGTTTGCCCGTAGCAGGGTAGGCGAACTAGAGTGCGTAGGCCGGTTCGTCTTCCTGCTGGTTTGTAGGAGGAAATGACCATGAGCGATCTCTACTTCGGGACTGACCTTTTCAGCGAGTTCGACCGTCTGCAACGGCAGATGGCGGGCCTCTTCGGCGGTTTCCCATCCAGCATCCGTTCCGGCCGCTTCGGCACCTTCCCACAGGTCAACATCGGTTCGACCGACGACTCGATCGAGATTGTCGCTTTCGCGCCGGGTGTTGATCCGAAACGCCTCGACGTATCCATCGACAAGGGGCTGCTGACCATTAGCGGCGAGCGCGCGACCGCACAGCCGGAAGCGGCCGGCGACGACACGCGGACCTATGCGCAGGAACGGTTCGTCGGCGCTTTCCGGCGCGTCATTGAACTGCCGCAGCACGCGGACCCCGACAAGGTCACGGCGCAGTACACCAATGGCTGCCTGACCGTGAGTATCGGCAAGCGGGAGACATCAAAGCCGCGGGCCATCACGGTTCAATGAAACCGGTCGCAGGAACTGAGGAGGACATCATGAACGACACGACAGAACATGCTCGGAAAGATGAAACGGCGGTGGCCCACCGCGAAGACGAGCAGTCGCAACGCCGGATCACGCTGACGCCGCCCGTGGACATCTTCGAGGATAGCCAGGGCGTTACCCTGTGGGCGGATCTGCCCGGTGTGACCAAGGACCGCCTGGATGTGAAGATACACGATGGCAACCTGTACATCGAGGCCGAGGCAGTAGTGCCCACGCCGGCGGGGTTGCGCCTGCAGCACGCGGAGATCCGCCAGCCTCATTTCGCGCGGGCGTTCTCTCTTGGGGCTGACTTCGACGCATCGAAAATCGATGCAAACCTGAAGGACGGCGTGCTGAAGCTGACGATACCACGCCGCGACGAAGCCCGGCCGCGCCGGATCGAAGTGCGTACTGACTGAAGTCGGCAAGCGGGCAGCAACGACAAAAAAACCGGTGGCGGTCAAAGGGCCGCCACCGGTTGTCCGTTTCTTGCCAGACCTCTTAGAGGAGGGAGGATGCGATGAGCACCGATCTGAAAAAGTGGAATCCTTTCAAATTCCTTCGCGGAGCAGCCCGCAAGTCCGAGGCAGACCGCCCGGAAAGCCCTCCGGCGAACGAACAGTGGCGTGCTTCCTGGCCCGACATTTCGCGACTGTTCCCACACGAACCGTGGCGCGCAGTGGAGGAGTTCTTTCATGATCCATTTGCAGGCCGCGGCGCGATCGAACGATGGTTTGGCGACTTCAGTTCATCGCGCTTCCAGCCGCGTATCGACGTGGTCGATGAAGGTCAGGTGCTGCGCGTGACCGCCGAATTGCCCGGAATGGAACGCGAAGACCTGAATGTAAGCGTCGAAGATGGGACGATCGTACTGCGCGGCGAGAAAAAGCAGGATGTGCGCAGCGAGGAAAACGGCTGCTACCGGCTGGAGCGCTCCCATGGAAGCTTCGTGCGCACGATCCCAATGCCGGAAAATGCTGATCCCGATCACGCCTTGGCAAAGTTCGACAACGGCGTGCTCACGTTGACCGTGCCGAAATCGGAACCGTCGCGATCCGCGAGCCACACGATCGATATCGGCTAGGGCAAGCACGTAAGAAGTGCCTTTGTGACGGGTGGATGTCGCGTGAGTCGGGCCGTTAGTTCAGCTGGTAGAGCAGCGGACCTTTTAATCCGTTGGTCACTGGTTGGTTCGAATCCAGTACGGCTACCCCGTCAGCATCGCGCGGTCAGCAACAGTGTCCGGTCGGGCGGTTCCACATCGCTTTTCTTTTCAGATGCGTGAAGTGCCGCGTGAAGTCGGTCCACTGATCGGTCGCGGTAGGGGCGACCGCTTGAACAAGGTGCAGAAGTCCTAATAATTTATGCAATATACAATAATTTTATCCAACCTGTTTCCGTCCCTCTGTCTCCTACTAGGTGGCCGTTCAGCGACAACAAGCTTTCAGGTCGTGCAGCGTGTACTATGCATCCTAGACATTGGACGGCGGGTGATGAAAAGGTTTTACTACCTTGGGTCGTGCCGTTCTGGCAACGCAAGTCATCAGAAGCGGAGAACCCATTGTCTTTTGCACGCCCGGGTCGCGAACCGCCGGATGTGGGCCTACCAGATGCGCCAAATTGGCGCGAGCCGCCAGGCAATTGCCTATGATCGACGTTATCGTAGATTCGAAGGACTCTGTGGCTTGATATCTGCTGCAACTTGAGGAACGTGTGACGGGCGAAGCTTTGCCGCCGACAGGCATGAACACGGATGCACCGATTGCATACTGGCGGTTGGCGAAGTTTCAGTTCCAACGTTGGTGATGTGTGGCGACCTCGACTTTCCTGGCATTCAGGAGTCCTGGCATTCAGGAGTCCTGGCATTCAGGAGTAGAGTCGCTACACCGATTACCTCCGTCAATTCCTGCTGTGTTGTCATGCTGAGCCGCCTTAATCGTGTGGGACGGCGCAGCGCAACACAAAAGCCGCGTGGTGCGCGAATATCTCAACAACACGCATGAGGTATGCAGATGATTTTGCCGCCCGGCTATGCTCCAGACCGACCGTATATAAAGGGGGAAGACCGGGCAGCCGCCATTTCCGGTTGCGACGATGTTGCACATTCACTTCATTCAGCAGTGGTTCGGTCTATCGGATCCAGCCATGGAAGAAGCCCTGTACGATATGCCTCTGCTCTGTATTGCGAGTTCGCGGGTCTCGACGG